>CAIPWG010000094.1 GCA_903868655.1 uncultured Sphingomonadales bacterium | reverse complement strand
GGCAGCGATTGCATCGGTGGGACGGTTCTGTGTCAACGTGTTGGGATCAGATCAGCTCGACCTGTGCAGGCGCTTTGCCGCGCGTGCCGATGACAAGTTTGCCGATCTTGCGCATGGGCATACGCCGTCGGGGCAGCCTTTGCTGGAAAATGCGATTGCCTGGATCGATTGTTCGATCGAACGCGTGACCGAAATTGGCGATCATTTTCTGGTGGTCGGCGCGGTCGACGCGCTGGGCCGTCGCGATGCGGGCACGCCACTGATGTTTTTCAGCGGGCAATACCACGATCTGGCCGCGTTGCCGGTTTGACGCCAGGCATTGGTGCTCCGCCGATCCCAACGCTCGGAATTTGCCTTGCTTGCCGTGTGTCGATGGTTTTGTGCGCAGGGCGGGCTTGCAGCGGAAATCAGCGCGATCTGCAGGCATTCAATTGTATGGGCTCAAGTTATTTGATAGACTGCCCTCTATGTCATCTTGCGAAACATGCGTTGTCCGAAATCGTGCGATTTGCGCGGGTCTCGATGATAAAGAGTTGGTCGCGCTCAATTCGATGGGCAGACGCCGCAATGTTTCAGCCGGTGAGCCGCTGATCTGGGAAGCCGACGATTCGCTCGTCGTTGCCAATGTGATCGAAGGCGTGTTGAAACTGACTACATCGACCGAAGATGGGCGCGAACAGATCGTAGGCGTTGCCTATCCGTCGGATTTTATCGGTCGTCCGTTTGGCCAGACCAGCCGTGCCAGTGTCGTTGCACTGACCGACGCGCGGGTATGCGTGTTTGCGCGCAATGATTTTGACCGGTTCGCGCGCGAACACCCGGAATTGGAACACAAATTGTTGGAACGCACGCTGGCCGAGCTGGACCGCACGCGCAGTTGGATGATGTTGCTGGGGCGCAAGACTGCATCGGAAAAAATAGCGACATTCCTGCTCGAAATGGCCGATCGTTTTGGTGATCAGGGCTGTGCGCCGGTGCTGATGCCGGCGCAGCGTTTTGCGCTGCCGTTTTCACGCCAACAGGTTGCTGATCTGCTGGGCCTGACGATCGAAACCGTCAGTCGCCAGTTCACCCGATTGAAACAGGATGGTGTGATTGGGTTGCCATCGCGGCGCGAAGTCGAAGTGATCGACCGCCGTGCGCTGCAAGCTTTGGCCGGATAAACCGAACCGCCGCAAACGGCGGATGGAACAAACTCAGAGGATCCCAGCTCTGGCCCATTCCACCCGCCTACCCGGCAGGTGTCCCTGCGGGGATCTTCAGAACCGATAGCTTACACCAGCGCTCAGCACCCATGGGTCGAGCTTGTGCCGAGTGCTCAGCACGTCGGTATTGCCGGCATAAAAATGGGCAGTGGTGTTGACCCAGTATTTCTTGGCATCAAAGCTCAGGCCGTACCCCGCCTTGCCGAGTGGAATATCGACGCCGGCTTGCGCCGCAACGCCCAGATTGCTCGACAACGAAACGTTGGTCACGCCAAGCGCCGTGGCCCTATCGCCAGGGCGTTCGCCGTTGATGATAAACAGCGATGGGCCAACGCCGACATAGGGTTTGATGACGCCAAGCGGCAGATGATATTTGACCGTTACTGTCGCCGGGACAATCAGAACATGGTTCACCAGATTGGTTGCATCGAGTGACCCGCTGCCATTGACATGGTGCGCGGTGACGCCCGCGATGGTTTCGACCGAGATATTTTTCGAAAAGAAATATTCGACCGCAACGGTCGGCGTTACCGTGTCGCTGGCAGCAGTTTGCGGCGCGCTGAAGGCGGCCAGACCTGCCAGCGAGGGGGCGATTGCGTTCACCTGACCGATTTTGCCATCGGGAAGGACGGCGGTGGCCAAAATCTTGAACTGCCAATTTCCCTCGGCGGCATCATGAGCCAAGGCGGGGATGGCCGTGGCCAGTGCGGGGGCGGCCAAACAGCAACCCAGGGCGTGGCGAACGAATGTGGTCATGTGTCATGTCCCGGCGCTGCGGTTGGCCAACCCTGCGTTGGCCACTGTTCAGACCGCAGCGTGGTCAGATTGATGCGGCATCGGCGACGGGCCGACATTGACGAAGCGCAAAATTCACGAAGGCCAGAACTTTCCAATCCGGTCATGGGGCCTGTGTTCCAAAAGGCACCACGTCGTCCTTGCGCAAATTGACCGGGGTCAATGCGGCACGGGCTTTTGACAGGCAGGGCCAATCCTCGAAACGGCTATGGAAGGGATGGCTCCATGGAATTGGTAGTGTTGCGGGCGGGCATCTGGTTTGCCGCGCTCGTTCTGGCGATCATGGCCAGCGCGCTGGCGGTGGACTGGGCATTTGGCGTGCATATGGTGGTCTGCGCGCTGGCTGCGGCTATCGGGTTGATCGTTACATTGCGCGGGGGCGATCTGGATGAGGCCTCGCGTGGCGTGTTGCGTTCACCAGTGCCCGGAAAATACGATGACGAAGTGATCCGCTGGGCGGTCATTGCCACGGTGTTCTGGGGCATGGCCGGGTTTGCGGCGGGTCTTTACATCGCGCTGGAAATGGCGTTTCCGGCGCTCAACTTCGGGCTCGAATATATTAATTTCGGTCGCTTGCGGCCGCTGCACACCTCTGCCGTTATCTTCGCATTCGGGGGCAACGCGCTGATCGCTACGTCGTTTTACGTGGTGCAGCGCACGTGCCGGGCGCGGCTGGCCTTCCCCGGCCTCGCCCGTTTCGTGTTCTGGGGGTATCAGTTGTTCATCGTACTGGCCGCGACCGGCTATTTGATGGGCATCACCCAGGGCAAGGAATATGCTGAGCCCGAATGGTATGTCGATCTTTGGCTGACGGTGGTCTGGGTCAGCTATCTGGCGGTGTTCGTGTTCACGATCCTGCGCCGGTCCGAACCGCATATCTATGTCGCAAACTGGTTCTATCTGGCGTTCATCCTGACGGTGGCGATGCTGCATCTGGTAAACAACGCGGCCATCCCGGTCAGCTTTTTCGGCAGCCACTCGATCTCGCTGGCGGGCGGGGTGCAGGGTGCCCTGATCGAATGGTGGTATGGCCACAACGCGGTGGGCTTTTTCCTGACCGCCGGATTCCTGGGCATGATGTACTATTTCGTGCCCAAGCAGGCTCAGCGGCCGGTCTATTCCTATCGGCTGTCGATCATCCACTTCTGGGCGCTGATCTTCCTCTACATCTGGGCGGGTCCGCACCATCTGCATTATACCGCGCTGCCTGATTGGGCGCAGACGCTGGGCATGGTGTTCTCGCTGATGCTGTGGATGCCCAGCTGGGGCGGCATGATCAACGGGCTGATGACGCTCAACGGCGCTTGGGACAAGCTGCGTACCGATCCGATCTTGCGCCTGCTTGTGATGAGCCTGGCGTTTTACGGCATGAGCACATTCGAAGGCCCGATGATGTCGATCAAATCGGTCAATTCGCTGTCGCATTACAGCGATTGGACGATTGGCCACGTGCATTCGGGTGCGCTTGGCTGGAACGGCATGGTGACCTTCGGCGCGCTGTATTATCTTGTTCCGCGCCTTTGGGCCCGCACCCGGATGTATTCGGTGCGCATGATCAACTGGCATTTCTGGCTGGCGACGCTTGGTATCGTTTTTTACGCCGCGTCGATGTGGGTTGCCGGGCTGACAGAAGGCCTCATGTGGCGCGAATACGGCCCTGACGGCTATCTGGTGAATTCGTTCGCCGAAACCGTGGCGGCGGTGCACCCGATGTATGTGCTGCGCTGCTTTGGCGGGCTGCTGTACCTGACGGGTGCGACCATCATGACCTGGAACATCGCGCGCACCATTCTGGGCCACTCCCTGCGCGCCGAAGCTCCGTTCGGCGAAATTGCCTTCGACCCAGCCCGGGACGTTCCGCTGACCCCGGCGACAGCCCTGTGACCTGAAGGAGCACAAACAATGGCAAGTACATTCCTTCAGCGCCACAAGATGATCGAGCGCAATATCACGCTCCTCGCGGCGCTCGCTTTTGGGGCAGTGACCATCGGCGGTATTGTCGAAATCGCCCCGCTGTTCTGGATCGACAACACGATCGAGAAAGTACAGGGCATGCGGCCTTATACCCCGCTCGAACAGGCCGGACGCGACATCTATATCCGCGAAGGCTGCTATCTGTGCCACAGCCAGATGATCCGCCCATTCCGGGACGAGACCGAGCGCTACGGCCATTACAGTCTTGCGGCGGAATCGATGTACGATCACCCCTTTCAGTGGGGGTCCAAACGCACTGGCCCCGATCTGGCGCGGGTGGGCGGAAAATATTCGGATGCGTGGCATGTGCAGCATCTGAAAGACCCGCGGTCAGTGGTGCCTGAATCGATCATGCCCAGCTATCATTTTCTGGCTGGACGCCCGCTCGAAATCACGGATGTCCAGCCCGAGATCAAGACTTTGTCACTGGTCGGCGTGCCTTATACCAGGGACGACATTGCCAAGGCCAATGACGATCTGAAAACACAGGCTGACCCGTCTGCCGACGCGACCGATTTGAAAAAGCGCTATCCCAAAGCACAGGCCCGCGATTTTGACGGCGACCCCCAACACCTGACCGAAATGGATGCGCTGGTCGCCTATCTGCAAGTGCTGGGTACGATGGTTGATACCAATGCGCCCGCTGCCCAGGAGAAATTGGCCAAGGAGAAAGGCCGATGAACGCGGCATCGACATACGACACGCTGCGCATACTGGCCGACAGCTGGGGCCTCGCGGCAATGGCGCTGGTGTTTGTGGTGCTGTGCCTGTGGCCGTTTCGGCCAGGTGCACATGATGACGCTACCAGAGCGGCCAACTCGATTTTCGAGGATGACAACGATGGCGAATGATCATGCGAAAGCCGGCCACAAAGGCCGGATTGACGAACCCACCGGGACCCACACTGTTGGCCACGAATGGGACGGGATCGAGGAATTGGACACGCCGCTACCGCGCTGGTGGCTGATCACGTTCTATCTCACGATCGTGTTCGCGATTGGCTATGTCATTGCCTATCCGGCGTTGCCGGGTCTGCATGGGGCCACACCGGGCGTGCTCGGCTGGACCAGCCGTGGAGAATTGGCGAACGAGATCAAGACGGTGGATGCCAGCCATGCCGCCATCCGCGCGGCGATTGCAGCTACCCCGGTCGAGGCCTTGATCAAGAACCCGACACTGCAACGCGCCGCGATCGAAGGGGGGCGTGCCGCGTTCAAACAGAACTGCGTACAGTGCCATGGTGCGGGCGCAGCGGGTAGCACTGGCTACCCCAATCTCAACGATGATGATTGGTTGTGGGGCGGTGATGTCGGTGCGATCTATCAGACGCTCCAGCACGGTATTCGCTATCCGGGCGACGATGCCACACGGTCGAGCCTGATGCCTGCATTTGGGCACGATGGCATCCTGACGCCTGCGCAAGTGCAGGATGTGGTCAGCTATGTCCGCGTGATCAGCAAGCAGGACCCGCCGAATGGCGGATCGCAACGCGGTTCGGCGCTTTTCGCCCAGAATTGTGCCGTGTGTCACGGTGCCGCTGGTGAAGGCGGGCGTCTCGTCGGTGCGCCGCGGTTGAACGATGCGATCTGGCTGTATGGCGGGGATCGCGCGTCATTGACCGAAACGATAACCAATGCCCGCGCCGGCGTGATGCCGGCATGGCAACAGCGGCTGGATCCGGTCACGGTCAAGATGCTGGCGGCTTATGTCCATTCGCTGGGCGGGGGGGAAGCCACCCCTGCGCCAGCCGTGGCCCAATAATCCCCGACCCGACAGAAAGTGGGTAATGTCATGCACGCGCCAGATTCCGCGATGGGCAGGCCGACCGACCCGGACCCGCAACCGCTCTATGCAAAGCGGGTCCCGGTGTTTCCGCGCAAGATCGACGGGCCGTTTCGTCGGTTCAAATGGGCGGCGATGGGCCTGTGCCTGGCGGTGTATTGGATTACGCCGTGGATACGCTGGAATCGGGGGAGCTTTGCCCCCGATCAGGCGGTGCTGATCGATCTGGCGCATCGGCGGTTCTACATGTTTGCCATCGAGATCTGGCCGAACGAATTCTATTTCGTCGCGGGCCTGCTCATCATGGCAGGGATCGGCCTGTTTCTGGTGACCAGTGTCGTCGGCCGGGCATGGTGTGGTTATGCCTGCCCTCAGACAGTGTGGACCGATCTGTATCAACACGTTGACCGGTGGATTGATGGCGATCGCAACGCGCAATTGCGGCGGCACAAGGCACCGTGGACTCTGGGCAAGCTGGCGCGGCGACTGCTGAAATGGGTGATCTGGCTGGCTATCGCGTTCATGACCGGGGGCGCGTGGATCTTCTATTTTGCGGATGCACCCACGCTGCAACGCGCATTCTGGACAGGCGCAGCTGATCCGGTGGCCTATGCCACGGTTGCAGTGCTGACCCTGACGACGTTCATGCTTGGCGGATTCATGCGCGAACAGGTATGCATCTATATGTGTCCCTGGCCGCGCATCCAGTCGGCGATGCTTGATGAAAAATCGTTGCTGGTGACGTACAAGCAGTGGCGCGGCGAACCGCGTGGGTCGCTCAAATCAGCGCAGCGACAGCCCGATCCCGGGGCGGAGCGTTTGGGGGATTGCGTCGATTGCCACCAATGTCAGGCGGTATGCCCCACCGGGATCGACATTCGCGAGGGCGCGCAGATTGGCTGCATCACCTGCGGG
>CAIPWG010000093.1 GCA_903868655.1 uncultured Sphingomonadales bacterium | reverse complement strand
CAACCCCGCTTCAGCCACATTGACCCTGCCGAGGACTGGCGCCGCGATATACGCCAGGCCTGCTTCTGCGCAGCGTTCGGCCAGCGCGTCGGCCAATTCGACCGAAATCGTCGCCATGTTGATGACCAATGCGCCCTTCGCAAGGGCATCCAAGGCACCGCCGTCAATCAACACCGCTTCGGTCGATGCATCATCTGCCACCATCGTGATCAGCACTTTGGCATCGTGTGTTGCTTTGGCGGGACTATCGCTGACGGTAGCGCCCAGCGTAGCCAATTCGGCTGCAGGTCCGGGCGAACGGTTCCAGACCGCCACAGTGTGCGCCGCCCGCAAAAGATTAGCCGCCATGGGCTTTCCCATCGTGCCGAGACCCAGAAATGCGACATTCATCGGGACATCCTTTGTTTGGCAGAGACCCTGCCGATCTGTTGAACCCGACATTTGGGCATAAAAGCCGGTGGAACAAGAGCATGGCGTTGGGTGCTGGACAAGTGGCGATGGGTCCGTCACGACCCGTTGCATGACCAAACCATTTGAACGCCATCGTCAGGCATGGACACCTGACGAAATCCAAAAGCTCCACACTTTGGCCAAAAAAGGCATGGCGTTGAAGGCTATTGCCAAGGCGCTCACGCGGAGCGAAGAATCTGTGAAAGATCGCGCCAAAGCCGACCAGCTGGGGATCAACAAATTGCGCTGATCGGCTCAGGCCAAGCTGCGTTGCCGTCGATTTAGACTTCCCCCGTCCCGCCCTGGCACAACCTGCCTCAACGATGCTGCACAGGCGGCGTGGACAAATTCCGCAGCGCCGCGGCGGGAGGCCAGAGCCGCCCTGCCCAATCAAGCGTTGGTCAGGGCAACGGGCGGCAGCAATGCAGTGATTTTGGCAACCAGTTCATCCAGAACAATGGGTTTGGCGATATAGTCGTTCATTCCCGCCGCAAGACATTTGGCACGATCGGTGGGCAAGGCATTGGCGGTAATCGCCAAGATCGGCAAACTGTGCGTTGCGTCGATCGCGCGCAGGGCGCGAGCGGCATCAAACCCGTCCATCACCGGCATTTGCACATCCATCAGCACGATATCAAAGGCGCGATCGCCGTGCTGCGCCAGGCCGATCGCATCAGCCCCATTGCCAGCCACCACGACTTCGGCGCCTTCGGCAGCGAGCAGCGCCAGCATCAATGCCTGATTCATGGGGAAATCTTCGACCAGCAGGATATGCGTACCTGCCAGACGCGTCCGCGGCGATGCCAGCATGAAGCCCTGCGTGTCGTGGTCCGCCGGGTCTTCCGACCGCGGCAAGACGGCCGAATGCGCTGTCGGGTCAACCACCGGCAAGTCGATCGTGAAATGAAACCGGCTGCCGGCTCCCAACCGGCTTTCAACTGCCAGTTGCCCTTGCATCAGTTCGACCAACCTCCTGGCAATCGCGAGGCCAAGACCGGTGCCACCGAAACGCCGGGTGGTCGAGCTCTCCGCTTGGGTAAACCCTTCAAAAATAGCCGCAAGACTGTCGTCAGCAATGCCGATGCCGGTGTCGCTGATCGAAAATTCGATCCGCGCATTGTCTTGTGACGATGCAATCAGGCGAACGGCCAAGACGATATGGCCTTGGTGCGTGAATTTGAACGCATTGGAGATCAGGTTGAGCAAGACCTGATGCAAGCGCAGCGGATCGCCCAGCATCACGGCCGGGATGTGCGGGTCCAATTCGAGTTGCAAAGCGATATCACGGTTTCGGCTGGTCAGCGCCATTTGGCCAGCCAGGGTTTTGACCAGTTCGACAACGCTGAAGGGCACGTGTTCAAGTTCCAGCCGGTCGGCTTCAACTTTGGAAAAATCGAGAATATCGTCGATCACATGGCGCAAGGAACGTGTCGCAATTTCAGCCTGTTCCAGAAATCCGCGTTGCTGTTTGCCAATGTCCGATCGGGCCAGCAATTCCAGCATTCCGAACACCACATTCATCGGCGTGCGAATTTCGTGGCTCATCGTCGCCAGAAAATTGCTCTTGGCCTCATTGGCGGATTCGGCCGCAACTTTGGCATCGCGCAATGTCTGTTCCAGCGCCATTCGTGGCCGCAGATCGAAGATCGATGCGACCACATCGGATGACAAACCCGAACGCGATCGGCGCAACTGGACATCGATCGGAAACAGATTGCCCTGGCGGTCACGCCCCAGGACATTGCGCGAAGCGCCCATCACGTGCACATCGCTATCGCTCAGTTCAATCTGCCGACGCAAAGCGACGTGCGCGTCTTGCAGCGTATCCGGCACCAGCATTTCAACTGGTTGTCCGACCAATTCGCCCGCGCCATAGTCAAACAGCTCTTCTGCGGCGGCATTGGCAAAGCGGATCAGACCCGCGTGATCGACGGCCAATACCCCATTCGCTGTGGCATCGCCGAGCAGCCGCAGGTCTTCAAGATGACGGTCGATTTCTTGGCGGGCGCGGTGAAGTGCCGTGATGTCTTCGTACAACATCAACGCGCCATCGATGGCCTGGCGTGCGCCGCGATAGGGCATGATGTAAAAATTGTAGACCTTGCCATCGCCCGAAGTCACGATCTGCGAACACGGCTCGCCTGTGGCAAGCACTTCGCCAATCCGTTCAAAAATGCCAAACACTTCGATGCGCCAGGCGATTTCATGCAGCGACTTGCCCACTTCGACGAACGACAGTTCGGCCACAGCCCCGCAGGCCCGGTTGAAACAGGTGATCCGCATGGCGCGATCGACAACAAACAGTGGAAACGAGATCGATTCCTTGACGTTGCTCAGATCGTGCGCAACCGTTTCAAGCTCGCTTGATTTTATCTGAATTTCTTCATTAACTGTCAAAAGCTCTTCATTGGTAGATTGCAATTCCTCATTCGATGTCTGCAGCTCTTCATTGCTAGACTGCAATTCCTCATTGGCCGATTGGAGTTCCTCGTTCAGCGATTGCAGTTCTTCGTTGGACGTTTCCAGTTCCTCCACCACGACGTTCAGATGGGTCCGGGTTCGCGCCAGTTCTTTTTCGAGTTCGGCGATGATCAGATCGTGATCGCTTGACCGAATTTGGTCACTGCCCGGCACACTCGGCTGCTGCGCAAGCACAGCGCGGAACGAGACCAGAATGTGGTCGCCCCGTTGCGGATCAAGCCGCGACACGATCAATGTCACCACATGGCGCTGGCCATGAATATCCAGTTCCCAGCTACTGCCTTCAACCACCGGTTCGTTGCGGCGGCAGCGGTAGACCAACGCACGCAATTCGGCGCGCGGACCGGCTTTCAGCAAGTCAAACAAATCCCATTCGACCGGCCCCTGTGGAAAGGACAGGTACGGCGCGAGATCACCGTGGAAATGCAGCACTTTGTCGGCCTCGTCTACCACCAGAGAGGCCGGCGCAAAGGCCTGCGCCAGCCGTTCCAGCGTGCGCAAAGTCAGCAGATCGGTGCTGGCGGTGGTGTCTCTGGGCTCGGTTTGATGCCGCGATGCATTGCGCACTGCCGATGCCGCGATCGCCGCAGGCATTGCATATGTCCCCTGCCCTTCGCCACGAACATAAAGCCGGGCCTTGGCATTGCGTGCAGCAAACATGTCACGCTGACCTTCGGCGTTTTCCGCTTTGCCGAGAAACAGCAGACCACCCGGACTCAAGGCAAAATGAAAGATCTGCATCACGCGCTGTTGTACAGGCGGATTGAGATAAATCAGGAAATTGCGGCAGCTGACCAGATCAAGCCGTGCAAACGGAGGATCCTCGATCACGTTTTGCCGGGCAAATATCAACCGGTTGCGCAGCGCCTTGTTGACACAGACATAGCCGCCCGTCTGTTCGGTATAGGCATTGCGCAAGTGTTCGGGAATGCCGCCCACACCTTCGACTGCGTAAACTCCACGACGCGCCACTTCCAACGCGTTATCGTCCATGTCAGAGGCAAACACGATGTATTCCAGCTGACGCTTGCCCGCCATGGCCAGCGCTTCTTCGAGCAGCATGGCGATCGAATAGGCTTCTTCCCCGGTAGCACACGCTGGCACCCAGCAGCGGATCACGCCATCATCGGGTCGGGCTGCAACCAAGTCGCCGATGGCCTGTCGCAGCGCCAGAAACGCTGATTCATCGCGGAAAAAACTGGTCACGCTGATGAACGTATCACGCACCAGGGCTTGGGCTTCGCGACGGTCCTTGTGCAGTTCGGCAACGTAATCCTGCATGGCTTCGACGCCCAGAATACCCATGCGTCGGGCAATCCGACGGCGCACCGTCGATGATTTGTAATCTCCCAGCCGGAAGCCGGTGCTGAGCCGCACCAGATTGGTCACTTGACGATAGTCGGTTTCGCCCTGTGTTTCGTCCAGCACTACGCTGCCGAGATCGGATTTGCGTGTGGCAAGACGGTGCAGAACCGGCCCGATTTCACCCGCAGGCAGGATCAGATCGACACTGCCGGTGTGGATCGATGCCTGCGGCATGCCATCGTACTTGGCGGTGTCCGGCTCCTGAACGATAGTCACCCCGCCAGCCGCCTTGATTGCGCGCATACCCACCGCGCCATCCGATCCGGTGCCCGACAGCACAATCCCGATCGCCTTTTCACCCAGTTCATGCGCCATCGACAAGAACAGATGGTTAACCGACGGCTTGGGCCCGATCGCATGCGGGGGACTTTTCAGTCGCAGCATGCCGTGTTCGAAAATCACATCGTGATTGGGGGTTGTTACATAAATCGTGCCCGCACGCGGCACTTCGCGGGCGGACAGGTTCTGTACCTTCATGTCCGTTTTTGGGGCCAGCAGATTGGCCAGCATGCTGATGTGCGACGGCGACAGATGCTGCGCGATGACATAACTGTAATCATTGGATGCGGGAAGGTTCTCAATGAGATCGCGCAAGGCTTCGAGCCCACCCGCCGAAGCGCCGATCCCCACCAATCGCAGATCGTCGGGCACTGCCCGTTTACGATCAGGCGCGCGCGCAGGCCGCCCCCGCCCCGCTGGCTTCAAACTGGCCAAATGAACCGCTCCGCATTTTTTGGACGGATGCGCTGCGAAAAAGACCCCCGATTCGCAACCCCGAGCCAATGTTTATTATGCTGCGGTGAATGGAAAGCAAGTACAACGGCTAAATACGATCCATCCCATTAAAAATATGGCATTGGATTATAGTTCAGAGTTGGCGCGCTGCTCGTGATGTCTGCTGCGCAACTCGGTCGAGATCAGCCAGCAGCCTCGCAATCCGCGCTGAAGCTGCCTGAGAATGCGCGGCCTGTTCGACTTTACGCGATGCCATCTGCAACCGCGTTGCACCAAAATTGGCTGCCGCGCCTTTCAGGCCATGCGCATGACGCTCGGTTTCACACAAGTCACCTTGCATGACGACATCAACCAGATCGCGCATTTCGGCTGACAATTGATCGGCAAAAGTTTCAAGCAGGCGTCGCCCGCCGGTTTCGCCAAGTACGGCAAACAGTGCATCAACCCGTTCGGTATCAAACAGCGGCATGCTCGTGCTCCTTTGGCAATCGCTGGCCGCGTGGATTCATGCAGCCAGCGCGATTTCTTCGTTCGGCAATGGGCAAGGCGCAACAACGGCAACCAACGGTTCGAAAAGAGTATAGTTGACCACCAAGCCGGCGGGCTCCGGGTGACGGAGCAGCCGTTTGATCATCGGCCAGGCGACAAAACTTTCGCGCACGATACACCAGGCAATTCCCGCAAAGACCATGATCGTCATGGCAATTTGAAACAGATGCAGCACAGCCCGTCTCTCCATCCTCATGCCTGGCGACCGCGCACTGGCATTTGGCTTTCCGGAACAAGCGGCCCGAGGAACATCAATATTCCGTCAAAGCATCTCCGGCTGTGGACAAATCAGGCAAAACGCTGTGGAAAACCATCACCATTTAGGGTCAGTGAACCAGTCAGACCGGCAGTTGCCCGGATTGATCAAAGAACTGCATCAGCATCGCTGCCTGGGTGCGATTGAGCACGTTGAGTTTACGCAACACTGCCTTGACGTGTTGTTTGACCGTGATTTCGGACAAACCGAAACGGAACGCGATCTGCTTGTTTAGACTGCCGTCGCACATCGCGCCGAGTACCCGGCGCTCTGCAACCGACAACGTGGCCATACGCGCGCTGACCCCGGCCAAGGACATTCCTCCGGCATGATCGGCAGGGTCATTGGCCTGAAACCAGCAGCCACCGCCCAGCACAGCCTTGACCGCACCAACCAGCATTGTCAGCGGGGCCGATTTCAACACCAGACCTTTGCCCCCGGCAGCTTTGACAAGTGCATCCAGACCCGGCGTCTCATTCCCAGTAACAACAATTACATGTGCGCGGGGCGCCGCAGCGACAATCGCCAGCAGACCGGCCATTCCATGACCATCGGGCAGGCCCAGATCGAGCAGAATGACATCTGCCCCGTGCGCAAGATCAAGCGCATCGGCCAGAGTGGCCGCTTCATCGACCAGACAGCCCTCGAATGCCGCGCGCATCGCTGACGCTTCGGCATGGCGACACATCGGGTGATCATCCGCTACCAGCGCCCGAACCGCAACCATTGCAGCCTCCCGCGCAAGCGGTGCGCTTGCATAAGTAAAATACCCGATGCCATCATGCATAGACAACTAAGTATCGCTACGGTTTCATTCCATTGCCCTCGCACAGCTCAAATGCAGCGGGAATCCAAGACGAGCCCCCTATCACCCTTTTGCAGCGGTCAGCAATGATTTGCGCGGTTGGCAGTCAATCCGGCATGGGTTCTGCGGGCAAAACCGCCAGCAGTTCCACTTCGAATATCAATGTTGCGTTGGGCGGAATTGCACCCCGCGAACCACGACTGCCATAGGCAATTTCTGGCGGACAGGTTAGCTGCGCCTTGCCGCCCGCTCTCATCATCTGCAAAGCCTCGGTCCAACAGGGTATCACGCGCAGAACCTGAAATTGTGCCGGCTGATGACGATCATACGAACTGTCAAATATCGTACCGTCGGCAAGCGTGCCTTTGTAATGCACTCTCACCACATCATTGGCCGTCGGGATCGCGCCATCGCCATCACGCAAAGACTGATAAATCAGCCCGCTGTAAGTCGTAATCGAGCCGCTTTGCGCGACACCCGCGCCGCCCCAGATCGCTGCGACCCCAGCCGCGAAAATGGAGACAAAACGAGCACTTCGGGAATGGATCATCAACCAGCAACTCTCTGCAAACTTGGCAGTCCGACCGAATTATGTCTTGCTGGATAGGAGTCCAGCGTTTTCGTGGAACGGCCGCCCTTGCCAACAGATAATTGACCGCGCCAGTGCAACGCCGCCAACTGACATGACTTATTTCCAAGCCGGTGCATCCCAGCATACCCGCATCCGCGTATACGTGTGTGAAAGCGGCGTAGTTTTGCCCTTTCGCATCAGGAAGCGGAACACGTCATGCAGCTTTTTTCAAAAACGCGTCTGCCCACATGGATCGCCGCCAGCGCCGTCGCGCTTGCCGCTCCCGGCATTGCCCAAACCGACGCCGATATGCTGCCCGGTGCAAAGCTGTATCAGGCGCGCTGCATGTCATGCCACAGCCTTGATGCCAACCGTATTGGACCGGCCCATCGTGGCGTATTTGGCCGGCCAGCCGGATCAGCACCCGGCTATGCCTACTCGTCTGCACTCAAGAAGTCGGGTTTGACCTGGGACGCCACGACACTCGACACCTGGCTACAAGGCCCCCAGAAAATGGCACCAGGCGCAAAGATGTATTATGTGGTGCCCAATCCTGCCGAACGCAGCGCGATCATCGCCTATCTCAAAGCGACATCGGGCAAATAGCACGACCCGGCCACGTGCCGACAAGGGATTGGCTCGATCGCGCGCTGCGCGAAGGCCCTTGCGTAGAATCCGAGCCTGCTCGTCAGGTTGCTGGCCGTTTACGCCGCTCTTTCATCACAGCGCTCGTGACCTTCGTATAGCTGCGCAGGCCTCTTGCGGCGATCCCGGCGCTCAAAAGGCGCCGGGTTTTTCCGTGGCATGGAACGTCATGTCCTGACGCACCTGACCGAACAGGCCAGCTTTGGCGCGGAACGGGAAGATATTGTGGCTGACGAGGGTGACGGAGCAAAAATCTGCATCGACCAGGTGAATACGCTCATAAACAGGGTACGATCAATGACTCAAGGGCATGAACTTGATATTACCTCTGATGAGGATCTCGGCCTTGGCATCATGAACCTTATCAGCATCGAAGAACACCTGTTCATGACTGCCAACAAAACCGGTAAAGATCATTATTACAATATGCTTCTTGAGGTCAGAGAAATACGCAAGGCACTTCTTAAAAATATCGTGACATCGTTTGAAGGAGAGGTCTGGTGCATCAGCAAACATCTGCTCGCGTCGTCCATGCGGCTGATGGAAGTCGGCACAAAGGAGCTGAAAATCAACGGGATTGCTGACGCCAAGCCCTATTTTGAAAAATCCTACCGGTTGTTTCGCATGTTTTGGGAAACCGTTTTGCAACAGCCGGGGATAGGGGTTGACGAACCGAAAGCGTCTGGTTCCGCGCCGCAAAATGTCACGTTTTTTTATGAGCCCACTTGCCCGCACTGCAAAATAGTGGATGCATTCATAGCTGAAAACGGTCTCGGTGCCTTGTTCAACATCATCAAGGTCGATGTGACATCAAACCAAGCCAGCCGCACGGACATGGAACGCGTTCAGGCAGACTGTATGCCAAATGCAACCGAACGCCGTGTGCCGTTCGTCGTTCAGAATCGCACGTGCGCAATGGGCGAACTCGACGCGATCCAATTTTTCAAAAATCTTGTGTGGGATACGATAGCCGTATCGAAAACGTCGATGCAGTCGCGCTTGGCCAAAGACATCATTCCCGAAAGCGTGGAAGCGCACATGACAGATACCAACAAGGCCGTCGATGCAACATTGGACTGTTGCAAGGAATAAGTCCTCAAGACCTGTCCCAGACTGCGCGGTGCCTTGCGCGAGCTCATCCTAAAAAATGTAGCCGAGCCCCAGAGTCCCGCTCAATTGGTCGGGATTGCCCCGCATCGCAACAAGCGGGGAGCCGGCGAAATCACCCAGCAGGCGCTCATAATTGAGCCGAACACCAAGGGCAAAGCCCCGACGCAAATCGCCGCGCAAGGACACCGCACCACCCAGCACCAGGTTGGCGCTTTTGATACCACCACGAGGCTGAAAAAGCGGCAGCCCGCTGGCCGCTTGCGCAGCGCGGTTAATGCCGAAATACGTGCGCGCATAGCCCGATCCTGCGACATCGAAAGACGCCAAAACAGTGACCAGCGCGGCTTTGGAAAGCGGCGTGACGTAACCTATCGACGGTGTAACGACAAAACTCCTGTGAACGGCCCCCAAGTCATGTGCCGCCTGGATCTGAACCGTCAGCGTATCGTATTTTGACGTTATGATGCCCGTCCGGACCAAACCGAGGACGGCCCCACCTTCGACAGCCAGTTTGGGCTTTGCCAGGCGCGCAACGACCGGATCAAGCGCCGAGACCGCGCGATCCAGATTGAGGTCGACAAATGGCGCAACAATGAATTTGAAGCTTTGGTCGTCGTATTCGGGCACCAGATCCAGGCCCAGCGAATTGCCGTTCCAGATCAACGTATGCCCGTGGCGGCGCAAGGTCGCTCCGGCAATGGGGATCAGGTTGTAACGGTTCGCACCTTCATAGTTGCGCATCAGCGCGGTGCCCACGACCACCAGCCCCTGATCGCGCGCCAGACCATTGCCACTTGCGCCCTGATCCGCTGCGATCTCAAGGGGAGGTGTCAGGACAGGCGGTGGAATAATTGCAACTGGCGCCGCCAATGCAGGCGCGGCCTGGATCATCATTTGTATCGTCAGGACCCGCCGGCACACGCGGCGCACCCTTGATGCCAAGCGCCGGTCAATCGTTTTGCGAACCATGGCCCGGTAATCCTCGTGTGACTGTACCGCGTCAAAACGCGTGAAGATGTGCAAACCACATATGGGACCAGCCCACGACTGATTGAAACTGCAACCCGGGATTGGAGGATGAACCATACCATAGCCACACCCGGCAAGTATCAAAGAGGATCGGGAAATACTCAGCCCAGATCGCTCACAGCATGAACATGTCGCTTACACCAAACCGCGCTGACGTTTTCTAACACCATCCGGCTTGATTGATTGCCCTCGACACCCGCCGATCATGGCCGGCGCCTTATCAGCAGAAACGTCCCTGTACGTTTCCGAGTCCTTCGCCGAAGAAACCTTGCACAAAAAAAGGGCGCTCCCACACAGGAGCGCCCTTCTCTTGCTTTGCGAACCAGGTCGACAATCAGAAGTCCAGACGCGCACCCAACCGTACCACAAACAACGAAGGCTTCGCATAAGCCGTCGTCGTCGGCGCATTGTACGACGAGTACTTGTAAAGCGGACAAGTCTGACCACCGGTTGTGGCGCCGACACACGTCACCTGCACCACCGAGTTTGCGCTGCCGTAATCCAGGTAGCTGCCCCAATTCCGGTTCAGGAAGTTGAGGAAGTTTTCCATGCTGAACAGTGCGGTGATCTTGCTGTGGTGGAAAAACGGTATTTGCTGCGCAAGGTTGAGGTCAACCTTGTCGTAGGCTGGACCAGTCAGCAGATTCTTCGGTGCAATCTTACCCTGATATTTGCTCAGGTCGGTATTTCGCACCAGATTTTGGACCGCGTTATAAGTGGTCGTGCTGTCAAATACGACATTGCCAACCTGGGTTCCAAGCGCGTTGACCACTGGCGTCTGCGAGAAGTCGGGAACGTAGAGCAAGTGAGCCGAATTGTTCAGCGCCGTTCCGAACACCGCACCGCGGGCGCCGCCATCTGTCATCGTGACCGAGAAGGGCTGACCAGAACGATGTTCCCAGTTTACCCCGAAGCGAGTTTCGTTATCGCCAAGCAGCTTTTTGTGCAGTTCGAAATTACCGCGAATGATCTGGCGAATTTCAAACGAGGAACGTCCATAGGCACCACCCGAATTCGGGCTGTCAGTAACCACGCCATAGTTGCTGCTGACGGTTGAACTGGCGAGCGCCCCGGCGACATCGTGCACCACGGAATGGGTGTAGGCGGCCGAGATATCAAAATCAGGGGTCGACTTGGTCGCGCCAATGGCAAAGACGCGGCTGATGCCCCGATTGGTGTTGGTCAGTTCAATATCGTAGTTACCGCCCACCGATGCATCGTAACGCGGACGCCCATCGGGTGCGACTTGGGTAACGCCACCGACAACCAGCGGTTGAGCACGGATGTCTTTCCACACCGGCGCCTGTTGGGTGTCTGAGAACAAGATATCCCCACGGAATGTCCAGCCTGTTCCCAGCCGCGCGGCCGACAGATCGGGCCGGAACGCCAGCGACAGATTGTATTTCCACTGCGCAGGAATCTTGTAGTTTGGATCAAGGAAGTTGGTCAGCGCATTGGCGAGCACTGCCGTGTTGGTTTGCAGATAGTTCACCACGGCCTGCGCATTGGAAGCCCCGGTAACCCCGTTGAGCGCAGCCGCGCAAACCGCAGCCGATGGCGCAACTTTGTTGGCGTTGTCGTAGCACCCGTTACCGGTTGCCGTGCGCACGATATCGACACCCAGCAAAGTCGCGCCCGATGCGTTCAGCGCCGCACCGCTGTTCGAATAGTTGTTCGAGATGTAGACATCAGACACACCGCCCGCGAACAGACCGACGCCGCCGGCAACTTTGAGCGTGGTGGTTGGCGTCCAGTTAAAGCCAAAGCGTGGCTGGAATATCTTGCGTCCATCCAACGTAGCCGTGTTGTCGAGGCCCGGGTAGAGCGTTGCATAACGCGTCGTGAAGTTGGTGTTTTTGACGATCGAATTGTCGGCGCCGTAAAGATCGTAACGGAACCCACCGTTGAACACCAAATTGGCCCGTGGCTTCCAGGTATCCTGAAACCCAATGGTATTCATCTGGTACGCCCAGCGGACTGCGCCATCGGCAGCATTCCCGGTCGAAGGCAGTTCGAGCACCAGTTCGTTGGCCTGTTTCGCAGCCAGGTCGGCGATCGAGTCAAAATAGTAGAGACCGTTCACGCCACCCGTTCCCGAGGTACCGCTCGTGCCGTATACAAACAGGTTGTAGATCGACGAGTACATATGATCGAATTCGAGCTTGAAGGCATGATCGCCAAGGCGATACCCAATATTGCCCTGCATCGTGTAAGTATGGCTATTGAACTGGTTGGCCTGGCGTGGCGTATCCGGACCCAACTTTACGACCGGTGTTCCGGCGGAACATTTGTCCAGATAGTTCGTCTTGGTGTAATCGTCTGCCAAAGTCGAGCTGGTCGGATCAAGACACACGTTGAACTGCGCGAAATTGGTGCCGTTGAACGGATCCTGCCCGCGACGGTAATACTTATAAGCAAACCGCAGTTCGCTGGTCAGACGATCGGTCCATTTGGCGTTATACTGCGCCGTGATGGCATCAGTGTGTTCGGTCACTTTGTAAAGGTCGGACAAAAGCTGAATGTTGGGCGAAGTGGCGCTGTTGGAGCCACCGCCGCTGCCCCAGTTCGGCAAGACGTTTTCATGCGAAACATAGGAAAGGCTGAAGCGGTGCCCGTCGGCGATATTCCAATCGAGCTTTCCGGCCAGTTTCTTGTCGGTTTCGGTGATCGCGGTAGGCACGTCGCCGATCGGGAAACTGCCATAATTGGCCTTGAACGTGCTGAACAGCGTGTTCAAACCGGGCAGGCTTGTCGGGTAACCACCGGCAGGCTGAGGGTATTTCGCATTGGGTGTGGTCGCACCAAACGGATAGGCGTTGACGTTGCCACTTACCAATGGCGCCGTTTCGGGCGTGTCTGTATAAGAAAGGTTGGGAACAATATTCGCTGCCGCAGACCCCTGGGTTCCATAAAAGAAGGGCGTACCTTCGCTCAATCGCTCATACGACAGGGCAAAGAACAGCTTGTCGTGAATGATCGGGCCCGACAGGCTGGCGCCATAATCCTTGAAATTGAGAATGGTCGACGTACCCACGGCTTTGGGCCCTTGGGCGAGGATCTGGTTGTCAGCCGACTTGTTGCCCGTCATCGACGGTCCGCCAAAATTGCCAAAAACCGATCCGTGCAGATTGTTGGTGCCCGACTTGAGCACGACGTTGACCGCCCCACCCTGGAAGTTGCCTTCTGAAATATCGAACGGCGCGGCCTTCACCGTCAACTGTTCGATCATTTCCATCGAGATAATGCCACGGGTCGAAGGCAGGCCGCCGTAATTGAGGCCGAAACTGTCCTGCATCGCCACACCGTCGACCGAAAAGCGCTGCGTGCGGATGTTGGCGCCGGCAATCGACACACCGCCAACGTTGGGGTTGTAGCCCGACAGGATATCACGCCGAACAACATCGCGGATGTCGCGGCGGGCAGAGACGATTGTTGCGATTTCATCGGCTTTGAACGTCGACGATGACCCGGTGACCAACGAGCGTGCACCCTTCACGCTGCCGCCATTTACCGTGATCTGCTGGGTGGCCATACGAACCGGCAAACCAAAAGTGTCGCCAACCGACAGGCTGATGCCATCGATCGTTTCATTGGCATAATCTTTTGCCTCAACGACCACCGTGTAGGGCCCACCGACACGCAGGCCGCGCAAGCTGTAATTGCCGTCCTTGTCCGCCATGACCGTCGAATGTGTGCCAGACGGGATGTGCAAAACGGTAACTTTTGCGCCAGCAAGCGACTCGCCCGTGCGGCCCGTTACTTGCCCGGCGATGGCCGAAGTGGTTTCTTGCCCGTACGCGGGTACGGCCGCAACAATAGCGATTGCACTGACTGCTGCTGCCAAAGAATTGTGATAACGCATGGGGCCCCCAGATTTGAAATGACGGCGGGCGCTACTATGCTTGCAGCGGCGGCCCCCCGTCGAACAGACGTGGCCTAGCAAGCAAATATTGCAAATCTACGGCAATATCGAGACAATTGCGCGACCTAGCCAAGGTAACGCCCTATAGACCCCGACTGCATGGACAAATTCCGCAACGCCACGGTCGCCTTCTAAAATGCCCCAGCAGCATTGCTCCGCCTTGTGCCCAGTGCAGTAAGCCTCTTGTGGGGCTGCCCCGACATGCAATCGCAGTGCAATAATCATCATCGTGCGTTCAGGTTTCACAGCCCAGTCTTGGACTCGACATGGCAATCGTTTCGCCGCACGAGTTGTGGCGAATTTCAGGATCGAAACCACGCAATGCAGCAGGCCCGCCGTCAAACTTTCGCCCTTTTGGCCCCAGCGCTGGCAATTGGCACTGCACAGGCGCAAACGGTGGACAATTCCCAGATCACGGCGGTGAAAGTCTATCCGGGTGTTGCCATGGTCGAACGCGTCGCCAGTATTTCAGCGGCAACCCATCAGTTGCGCTTTGCCTGCTTGCCGGCCTCGCTCGATGTGCAAAGTCTGGCGATCAAAGCCGATCATGGGGCGCAATTGGGCGAAATGCAGATTCTCAGCAAGCCCCGCGCGACCATCGATGACCCATGCGACCGCTCCGATATCGCGCAGACCATTCGCGGGCTTGAGCAGAAACGCGAAGAATTGAGCGCGCGGGCGACGGCACAGCAAAATGTGAAAGACTATATCAAGACGATCTCCGGCAGCCAAAAGACCGAAGGCGTCAACAGCAAT
>CAIPWG010000092.1 GCA_903868655.1 uncultured Sphingomonadales bacterium | reverse complement strand
CGCGCTTCGGGCGCGGGAAATGACTGTGCCGGTCGATCCGGCCGAACGTTTTGCGCGGCTGCAGCTGCTGCGCACCCCCCATGTTGGGCCGGTGACCTATTATCGGTTGCTCAACCGGTTTGGCAGCGCGCTTGCAGCGTTGCCGGCCGTGCCCGAACTCGCAGCGAGGGGAGGCGCGCGCACGCGTTTGGCGACAGAGGACCATATCGAAGCCGAATTCGACGCCGCAGCGCGCGCAGGCGCCCGTCATGTGTTTCACGATGAGGCCGATTATCCGTTGGCGTTGCTGTCGGTCGATCAACCCCCGCCGGTCATCTGTGTGCAGGGTAAAATTGCCCTGTTTGATCAACCCGCGGTGGCGATCGTGGGTGCGCGCAATGCTTCGGCAGGCGCTGTGCGCCTCGCGCGGGATTTCGCCAGCGATCTGGCCGGGCGCGGCTTTGCGGTGATTTCAGGATTGGCGCGCGGCATTGATGCTGCCGCGCATTTCGGTGCATTGAGCGCGCAACAGCGCGACGGCGGGACAATCGCAGTCATTGCCGGAGGAATTGATGTGGTTTATCCGCCCGACCATGCGGATTTGCAGCGCCGCATCGCCAGCGAAGGTCTGCTCGTGGCAGAAATGCCGCCGGGCACCGAGCCGCAGGCGCGTCATTTTCCTGTGCGCAACAGGATCATCGCCGGGTTGGCCGCGGGTACCGTGGTGGTGGAGGCTGCACCGCGATCGGGATCATTGATCACCGCGCGCCTGGCGGGTGAATTCGGGCGCGATGTCATGGCTGTGCCGGGTTCGCCGCTCGATGCCCGTGCCCAAGGCTGCAACACGCTGATCCGCGAAGGCGCCATCCTGGTGCAAAGCGCCGATGATATTGCCGAATTGATCAATACTTTTGAGGGTTCTGCGCGATCCAGCTTTCGCGAGGGCGGATCAACCGCGGCCTATACCGCGCACGATGATGATGAACCTGATTTCGCCACCGTTGATCGCATCGCCCAACTGCTTGGCACCGCGCCGGTTGGCGTAGACGAAGTGATCCGCCAAAGCGGAGCAGCACCGGGCACGGTGCAGGATGCTCTGCTTGATCTGGAACTGGCCGGGCGACTGGTGCGCCATGCCGGGGGGCGGGTCAGCATCCTCTAGAAGCACTTGACGGCACCGCCCCATTTTCCCCACCCTCGCGCATACACGTACACGAGAGTGTGAGACCCGCGTTTCACATCCCAAGGATAGTCAGCAGTTCATGCAACTTGTCATCGTAGAATCTCCCGCCAAGGCAAAGACGATCGAAAAGTACCTTGGGCCCGGGTTCAAGGTCCTGGCTTCGTACGGCCACGTCCGCGATTTGCCGCCGAAAGACGGCTCGGTGCGTCCCGACGACGATTTCGCGATGGATTGGGAACTGTACGGCGACAAAGCGGCGAGGATCAAAGCGATCACTGACGCCGCCAAGGGTGCCGATCGCCTGATCCTGGCCACCGACCCTGACCGTGAGGGAGAGGCGATTTCATGGCATGTCCGTGAATTGCTGGCCAAGCGGCGTGCGCTGCCCAAGGATGTGCAGCGCGTGACATTCAATGCCATCACCAAAGCAACTGTGTTGGCCGCAATGGCCGCGCCGCGCGCGCTCGATCAGGATCTGATTGATGCCTATATGGCGCGTCGCGCGCTCGATTACTTGTTCGGCTTCACGCTTTCGCCGGTCCTGTGGCGCAAGCTGCCGGGTGCGAAATCGGCAGGCCGTGTGCAATCTGTCGCGCTGCGGCTGATTGTCGAGCGCGAGCGCGAGATCGAAGCCTTTCGCGCCCAGGAATATTGGTCTGTTGTGGCCAAGCTCGAACACGGAGGAACTCCGTTTACGGCGCGTCTGGTGCGGTTTGACGGTGACAAGCTTGAGCGGCTGTCGCTGGGTGAAGAGGGCGTGGCGATGCGCGCCAAGGCGACGGTGGAGGCCGCGACTTTTCGCGTGGAGGAGGTTGATACCCGCCCGACCCGGCGCAACCCGCAACCACCATTCACCACTTCGACGCTGCAACAGGAAGCCGCGCGCAAACTTGGTTTTTCCACCAGCCACACGATGCGCGTTGCGCAAACGCTGTATGAAGCGGGCGCGATCACCTATATGCGTACCGATGGCGTTCAAATGGACCCTTCGGCGATTTCTGATGCGCGGCGCGTGATCACCGATCGTTATGACGGGCATTATTGCCCTGAAAAGCCGCGGATCTACGAAACCAAGGCCAAAAACGCGCAAGAGGCTCACGAGGCGATCCGGCCGACGGAATTTTCGCGCAGCAACCATGGCTCCGGCGACGAAGCACGCTTGTACGAATTGATCTGGAAACGCGCGCTGGCCAGCCAGATGGCATCGGCCAATCTGGAGCGTACCACGGTCACATTGCGCGATGGCACTGGCAAGCACGAATTGCGTGCCACGGGGCAAGTTGTCCGCTTCCCCGGTTTTCTTGCGGTTTATGAAGAAGGCCGTGATCAAAAGGCCGACAGTGACGATGAAGAAAGCGCGTTGCTGCCCGCAATGCGCAGCGGTGATCAGCCCGGCAAGCGTGATGTGGAGGCGACGCAGCACTTTACCCAGCCGCCTCCGCGCTATGCCGAGGCATCGTTGGTGAAGCGTCTGGAAGAGCTGGGCATCGGTCGCCCGTCGACTTATTCGGCCACGATCCAGGTGATTAAGGATCGCAACTATGTGCGGGTCGAAAAAAACCGGTTCTTTGCCGAAGAATCGGGGCGCTTGCTGACCGCCTTTCTTGAACGCTTTTTCGATCGTTATGTCGCATACCAGTTTACTGCCGGCATGGAGGAAGAGCTGGACGATGTGTCTGGCGGGCGCGCGGTATGGAAAGATGTGCTTGCGGCTTTCTGGCGCGATTTCAAACCCAAATCCGACGAAGTGATGGAACGAAAGCCCAGCGAAGTAACCGCTGAGCTGGATACGTTCCTCGCCGATTATCTGTTTCCACCGCGCGAAGATGGCACCGATCCCAGGGTTTGCCCCAAGTGTGCAGCCGGGCGTCTGTCGCTGCGCGGTGGCCGCTATGGTGCGTTTGTGGCATGTTCGAATTACCCGGAATGCAAATACACCCGCAAATTTGCGCAAGGACAACAGGAAGGCGCCGATGGCGGTGGGGATGATGCAGCGTTGGGTGTCGATCCCGTTTCGGGGATGGAAGTCTCGCGCCGTACCGGGCGATTTGGTCCCTATATCCAGCTGGGTGAGGGCAAGGAGGCCAAGCGCGCCTCGATCCCCAAGGACATTCCCGAACTCGATCTCGATTGGGCGCTGAAGCTTCTGTCTTTGCCGCGCGAAGTTGGCACTCATCCGGAATCGGGCAAGCCGATTACGGCCTCAATCGGGCGGTACGGCCCTTATCTCGCGCACGAAGGCAAATACGCACGGTTGCGCGCAACAGCTGACGTATTTGAAACCGGGATGAACGCCGCCGTGGTCAAACTGGCCGAGGCAGCTACGGGCGCGGGCGCGCGCGGCGGTCGCCAAGTGGCCGAACCTTTGAAAGTATTTGGGCCTCACCCTGTGTCAGCCGGGGAAATCCGCCTGATGGCAGGGCGCTATGGTGCTTATGTTACCGACGGCACAACAAATGCGACGCTGCCCAAAGACAAGGCAGGGGACAGCTTGACGTTGGAAGAAGCGATCGCCTTGATCGACGCGCGTGCGGCCATGGCCCCGGCCAAGGGGCGCAAGAAAGCGCCAGCCAAGAAACCCGCTGCGAAGAAGGCAACCGCCAAGAAGGCCCCAGCGAAAGATGGTGCGAAGCCGGCGACCGCTGCGAAAGCAAAGGCGCCTGCCAAAGCGAAGAAGCCCGCAGCAAAAAAGAAGACAGCGCCATAATAAACCAAGCGGGCAGGGTCAGCGCCGCCCGCCTGTAATCGTACATGCCGCCGCAGCGATCGCGGCTGATGCTTGCTGCGACAGCGAGCATCAGCCTTTTGGTGGACCACCACGGGGATGCTGTTTGAAACCGCCGCGTAACCGACGAATTTACTGAACCCAGTCGAGCCCAATTT
>CAIPWG010000091.1 GCA_903868655.1 uncultured Sphingomonadales bacterium | reverse complement strand
GATACGCCTGCAGCTTTTCCAGGGACTGGTTGCCCAGCAGATAGTGGATCGCATGCAGGACCGGTCCGGCATGGGGTTTGACCGAGACTTTGTCATTGGGGCCCAGCGCGTGGAAATAGAGCGCGGCCATGATTGCGGTCATCGACGCACAACTGGCCTGATGCCCGCCCACTTTCAGCCCATCGCGTTTTTCACGGATGTGATTGGCGTTGTGAATTGTCCACGAAGACAACCACAGCAGGCGCTGGTTGATCTGTTCGAGCGCGGCAATCACATCCTGACGGTCATGCGTCATGGTGGCAGTCATCGTTATTCCCCGTCGCATCGGCCCTTTATCCGGGCGATTGCAAAAACGGATGGTACTGCAGGCAGGGCAATTCTGTCCTTGCGAAATCAGCCCCCACAGCTTGCCATTATGGCAGATTCTGCCATGTTTGGCGCAACAATTGATTATTCATGCCGCTATGTGGATGGGTTATGCCATATTCTGAACTCGATCCGCTCGATCGCCGCATTCTGATCGAAATGCAGGATGATGGCCGGATGACCAACCAGACTTTGTCGGAACGGGTAGGCCTGTCGCCATCGCCCTGTTTGCGGCGCCTGCGCCAGTTGGAAACAGGCGGGGTGATCGCACGCTATGTCGCACTCGTCGATCCGGTGAAAGTCGGTTTGCCGGTGACCGCCTTTATCCGCGTGCGGTTGCACCAGCAGGACGATCGCCACCTGTCGCTGTTCGAAGCGGCGGTGGCGGGTTTTGCCGAAGTGATGGAATGCTATCTGATGTCGGGCGATGCCGATTACCAGTTGCGCGTGCTGGTGGAATCGCTGGGTGCGTTTGAGGATTTTCTGCGGCAGAAACTGACCCGGATCGAGGGTGTTGCCGAAGTGACCACCAGCTTTGCGCTGCGCCCGATTGTCTACAAGACGGCATTGCCGATCTGATCGCGACGGGCTTGCGTATTGTCCTCTGTGCGATAGGTTTGGCAAAATGGCTCCTTGCGGGGGCCGGATCATGGGACGAGGGATGCGATGACACTCAATCCGCAAGTGGCGGTACTGCTCGATTTTTTCGCGCAGCAGCCCCAGGTCGATCTGGCTACGGTCACGGCGCAGGCCCTGCGCGATCGCAACAATCGCCCGGTGCCGTTGGGGCCGCCGCCTCAGGTTGCCGAAGTGCGCGATATCGACATGGCGTTGCCCGGGCGCACTGTTCCGGCGCGGCTGTACCGGCCTGAGGGTTGCGGAGCCGACGCGCCGCTGGTGGTCTATTTTCATGGCGGTGGTTGGGTGGTCGGCACGATCGAAACGCACGATCCGACCTGCCGTGCACTCGCCAATGCCAGCGGTGCGGCAGTGCTGTCGGTCGGCTATCGGCTGGCGCCCGAAACACCATTTCCCGGGCCGCTCGATGATTGCCAAGATGCGTTGCTATGGGCGCATTCCCATGCCGATGATCTGGGTGTGGATGCCGCGCGTATGGCGGTGGCGGGTGACAGCGCGGGCGGTAATCTGGCCGCGGCGGTGGCGATCCGGCTGCGCGACACAGGCGGCCCGGCTCTGCGGCATCAATTGCTGATCTATCCGGTCACCGATGTCGATTTCACTTTGCCCTCGTATGCCGAAAACGGCGGGGGCGGCTATTTCCTGTCGACGGTGATGATGGAATGGTTCTGGAAACAGTATGTCGGAAACGAACTGGGCGCCCATATCGACGGGGCGACGGTATTGCGCACCGCTGATTTGACCGGTCTGCCCCCGGCGACTGTGATCATGGCGCAATACGATCCGCTGCGCGATGAAGGTCTGGCTTATGCCGCGGCGTTGCACGCGGCAGGCAATCGGGTGCACAGCGAGGTCGTTCCAGGTATGATCCACGGCTTTTTCTCGATGTTTCAAGCGGTGCCCGATGCTTTGCCGTTCATCAACGCAGCAGGTGCGCGGCTGCGGGCCGCGCTGGCGTAAACATTTGACCGCGAGTCAGCCGAACGGCGACACACCGATCAACACCGCGTGCAACATGTGCGCGAAAATCCCTGCCAGAACGGTCCCGACCAAAACCACCAGCACGGTGTTGCGCGTTTTGGGCGGGGCCGCTGTTGCTCCCGATACCGCACGCTTGCGCAAAGACAGATAATCGGCGGCGGCCCAGACCAGGAAACCACCAAACAGAATGATGGCGCCTGGTGTGGCATTGACCAGAAGATGGCCCAACGCCCACAGCCCAACGCCAAACACCATCGGATCGTGCAACAGGTGTTTGATATGATTGTGCGGTGTATAGGCAGCCGTGACACAGATAAACGCAGCCCAGACGAGCGCAAACGTCGCATGCGACATGCCATGGGGAAGCACGTAGATCGGCACGGCACCGCGCGTTTCGCCATAACCAACGATAATCAGTGCAAAGCCAGCGAACGAAACAAGCGTGTAGAGCCCTTTCCACGGCCCCGCGCCCAGCTGCCGGACTGCTGTATCACGCCAACTGTCAGCGAAAATCCGGATCGAATGTGCACCCAG
>CAIPWG010000090.1 GCA_903868655.1 uncultured Sphingomonadales bacterium | reverse complement strand
CTGGCTGTTTCGGCAGCGCCTTGGGCAACCTCGGCATTGGCCAGTTCGACGGCGAGGTGAGTGCGCAACGCTTCGCCCGCTTCGATTTGGGCTTGCAAAGCACCGGGTTTGGCTGCGTGGATGGCGCGTTCGGCGGCCAGATCGTCTGCACGGGCGTCCATTTCGGTCAGCCGCTTTGCGGCATCGCTGGCGCGGGCTTGCCAGTTGCGCATTTCGTTTTTCAACGCAGAGACCCGTTCGCGGCCGACGGCAATGGCCTGATCGCAAATGGCCAGCGCGGCGCTCGCGCTTTGCAGCGCGATGCGTGCTGTGGCGTTGTGCGCACGTGCGGTTTCGAGCGCGGCGCGCCCCCCCGCCGGATCTGGCAGAGCTGCGCGGCGCTGCTCTGCGCTGGACACTTCGGCACGGGCCAGCGCGCGTTGGTGGTCGGCATCGCTACGTGTACGGTCAAGTTCGGCTTTGCGCGTCTGGCGCAACGCAAGGGCGCCTTGTGCAGCGTCACAAGCGCGTAACGCGGCGCGTTCGGCGTCGGCGGCTGCGGCGAGAGTGCGTTCGCTGGCGGCAAGTTCTGACTGCACGCGCGCCAGCTCGGCGCGCGCGTCGGTATCGGCGGTTTCAGCCCGGGCCTGGGCCGCCAGTCGCGTAGGGAGCAATTCCTGCAAGGCCAGCAGGCGGTTTTCCGCTTCGAGCAGGGCGGCTTCGGCTGCACCTTCACCGGCAGCGACAAACCCGTCCCAGCGGCGCAGGCGTCCGGCGCGGGTGACCAGCCATTCGCCGGGGGCCAGCGCGCGGCCATCATCCTGATCCGCCACGCGCACCAGCGCCAGCCGCGCCGCCAGTTCGGGCGGTGCCTGTGTTACATGGTGCGCCAGCGCGTCGGGCAGGGCGCGGGGCGCGGGGGCACCGGTCCAGAACCGGCCTTCGGTCTGGGTCGCAGGGCCAAGCGGGGCCATGGCATCGCGGCCCAGCACGGCGGCCAAAGCGCGTTCAAACCCCGGGGTCACACGGGTGGCAGACAGTGCAGTGGGGCCTCGGCCCTTTTGCGCAGCAGCCTTGTCGCGTGTGGCCTTGTCGCGCAGCAGCGCATCGGCTTCGCGCGACAGCCCGGTGCAATCGGCGCGCGCGGTGGCCAGTGCCCGTGCCGTCGCATCGCATGTGCGGATGAGGGCTTCGCGCGTCTGGGTCAGTTCAGTGCGCGCGTCGCGCGCGGCAGCCAAAGCGTTTGCGGCGGCATCACGCGCAACTTCGGCTTCGGCAAGGCGCATCGCGGGATCGGCCTCGCGCGCCATTGCCTCGGCTTGCGCGGTCAGCCGCGTGGCATCGGCTTCGGCCCGTGCCAGCCGTTGGTGTGCGGCGTTTACCGCCGCTTCGCAAACGCGCCATTCGGCTTCGATACCGGCTTGTTCGGCTGTGGCGCTGGCCAGCGTCAGCTCGGCGGCACGGCTGTCGGTTTCGGCATGGTCGCGGGCGGAACGGACATGCGGGCGCTGCGCTTCCTCGGATTTCAGGCCGGTTTCCACAGTGGCAAGGTCTTGTGATAGCCGGGCTTGCGCGTCGGCCGCATCGCGCGACAAGCGGTCGGCCTGATCGCGGTCGCTGTTGATACGCGCGATGTGCCGGTCGACATCGGCCAGCCGTTCGTGCGCGGCCAGCAATTGGGCGGAGAGGCCCTGCATATGCTGGCCATGCGCTGTGCTATCCTGCCGCCGTGCGAACAGCGTTTCACGGGCGGCAGCCAAAGTTGTGCCGGCGTCGTGCTGCCGGGTTTGCGCAGTGGTTGCTGCGGTTTGTGCAACAATCACCGCTGCTTCGGCCTGGGCCAGCGCCGCGCGGGCTGTGTCTGCGGCCTGCGCCGCGTCGCGCCAGCGCGCGAAAACGAGTTGCGCTTCGGCAATGCGGATCTGTTCGCTGAGGCTGATATAGCGCTCAGCGGCGCGCGCTTGCCGTCGCAGCGTGGCAATCCGTGCCTCCAGTCCGGTCACCAGATCGTCGAGCCGGCCCAGGTTGGTTTCGGTGGCGCGCAGGCGGTTTTCGGCATCGCGGCGACGCACATGCAAGCCGGCAATTCCTGCGGCCTCTTCCAGCATCATGCGGCGTTCGGTCGGCTTGGCGGCGATCACTGCAGCGATCCGTCCCTGGCTGACAAGCGCAGGGCTGTGCGCACCTGTGGCAGCATCGGCAAACACCAGCGAAACGTCGCGTGCGCGCACATCGCGGCCGTTGACGCGGTAGATACTGCCTGCGCCCCGTTCGATGCGGCGTACCACATCGAGTTCGGTGCCGTAGGTGCTGGGCTGATCGAGCTCGGTGCTGAGCGTGACTTCGGCAAAGTCGCGTGCCGGGCGGCGCGAGGTTCCGGCAAAGATCACATCATCCATGCCGCCGCCGCGCATCGCCTTGGCCGAGCTTTCGCCCATGACCCAGCGTATCGCTTCAAGCAGATTGGATTTGCCGCAACCGTTGGGCCCGACCACCCCGGTCAGGCCCGGCTCGATGCGCAGTTCAGCCGGCTCGACAAAGCTTTTGAAGCCCGACAGTCGTAGCCGCTTGAACTGCATTGATCGCGCGCCTTAGCGGGCGCCGGCTTTTTGCAGCAGCGGTTGCAGCCCGTCCCAATTGGCGACCTCAAGGTTGCGGCCGTTGAGAATGAACGCGGGCGTTCCTGTGACGTTGAAGTCGGACTGCGCCTTTTGGGTCTGTGCGGCAAGCGACGTGGCGCGGCTGGTGTCGCTCAGGCATTGTGCGCCCTGGCCGGTGGCGATGCCGCGCTGGGCAAAGAAATCATTCATGCCGGTCAGCCGTGCAATCACCGCCGGACGCTGGTTGGCAGGCATGGCTTGCACAGACTTCATCGCTTCTTCGCCGGCGGATTTCAGATTGGCGAACATTGTCGGCTGCCAGGCCCAGAATTGTTCGGCCATCGGGATCACGGTATCAGGCGCGTTGTTGCAGGTGGCCAACACCACTGATGGCACATCGAGCGGGTTGAGCATGAAGAACCGCAGTTCATAGCTCAAACGGCCACTGTTGACGTAATCGTCGCGCAATTTGGGAAAGCCTTCGACCGAAAATGCGGCGCAGTGCGAACACGAAAGCGCGGCATATTCGACCAGTTTCAACGGCGCATTGGGATTGCCCATCAGCGTACCGCCATCGGCGGTCGGGCTGATCACATCGCTCCATTGCTTGCCCGCGGGCGGAGCGACTTTGGCCAGCGCAGTATCGGCAACGACAGCAGTATCGGCCTTTTTGCTGCAAGCGGCCAGTCCGAACGCAAGCGGCATCAAGGCAGCAGCCAGAGCGAAATTGAGGGGTTTCATCGGGTCGTTCAGCTTTCCGGTGTTATGCGGCGATCCCGGCGGGCGCGCTGCATGGGTCCAAAACAAGGTTAGCGAAGGCGGGCGTCAAGCTGTGGCTTGAGAGTTTCCCAAGTATACGTTGCGATCAGCGGCGAACCGTCGATCAGAAAGCCAGGCGTGCCGTTGATGCCTTCTTTTTCGGCCGCATATTCGGTGTGTTTGGCAATGCGGTCGGCCAAGGGTTTGTCGGCAAGGCAGCGATCAAGCTCTGCCCGCGCGTAGCCACGCCGCTCCATCAGCGCGTAAAGCCCAAGATCTGACGCGATGGCGCGCATCTTGGTGCCAAAATCGGGCGCATCCCAGCGCGCCTTTTGCGCATCGGTCAGCTTGCCGATGGGTTCGATCCATTCCCGTTGCTTGGCCAGCAGCAATTGCGTGTTGCCAAAAAATTTCGACGGCGGACCGCATTCGGCCAACAGCGTAGCGACCACATCCAGCCCATTGCGCAAGAACGGACGAATTTCATAAGAACCTTTGCCGGGGCCGATCATGCCAATGCTGAGCGGTGCCGCGGCCTGCTGTTCGAATTCGGCGCAATGTGGGCAGGTAAAGCTGAGATAGGCGACCAGATGAAGCGGCGCGGCTGGATTGCCCAGAACATAGCTGTCGTTGGCAGTCCGCGTGACGGTGTTGTTCCAGTCGGTCGTTCGGCTCTGGGCATGGACGGGCGGCTTGGCCTGGGTTTGCGGGGTCACCAGCATCAACCCCATGGCCGCAGCGAACAGGATTGATTGTCCAAGCGTCTTCATCATTGCCGTGTCCTGTCTGTCCAGACTGCGAAGCAGGCCGGTTTTGCCTCAGCGCGGTTTGCGATCCTGCTTTGCCCGATTTTCGGCTGCCTGATCAAGGCTTCGTGCCAGCGATTCGAGCACGGCGCGCAATTCGGGATCGCCAACGTCGCGCAAACTGTCACCCAATTCGATCGGCACCGGGCGCAGCGCGGGTGGCGGGCCTGCGGGTGCCGCGGCGCGCGGTCCATCGACAACGCCCTGGCGCATCCGCACCTGGGCAACTGCGCGATACCCGAAAAACCGGTTCACCCGTTCGATAATCTCGGGAACGACATGCTGGATGATCGGGGCATGCGCCGGGCTGACCACCAGATGCAACGTGCCGGCCGATTTTTCGCCGACGGGAAAACGGATCGACTCGGGCGCGCAATGGCGGGCATGCGCGGCGCCGACAATTTCGGGCCAGCGGGTGACGACACTCGATTGCACAAAGCCAAAACGGCGGAACGCGGTGCGCCCGATAGCGGGCATCAGATCGCCGATCATGCGCGCTTCACCACCGCGCGCGCGTTCGTAGGCGCGCGCTGGCGCTTTGCTGTCCGGTTTTGAACCCTTGCGATCACGTTCCATCACGATGCAGGCCATGCCATAGCCGGGTCATGCAGGCCAGCACTCACACCGAACGTTCCCCATCCTTTGCGCTGTTGGCGTGGTACGACCGCAACGCGCGGGTGCTGCCATGGCGCAGCCCGCCCGGCATGCCGCCACCCGATCCTTATCGGGTGTGGTTGTCCGAGGTTATGCTGCAACAGACCACGGTGGCGGCAGTGCAACCCTATTTTGCCAAATTTGTCGAACGCTGGCCGACGGTTCTGACGCTTGCCGCCGCGGATGAGGCCGATGTCATGGCGGCCTGGGCCGGGCTTGGGTATTACAGCCGGGCGCGTAATCTGATCGCGTGCGCGCGGGAAGTCGCGCGCTTGGGTGGGTTTCCCGACGATGAGGCGGGCCTGCGCGCGCTGCCGGGGCTGGGGGCTTATACGGCGGCCGCGGTTGCCGCGATTGCGTTTGATCGGTCGACCGTGGTGGTTGATGCCAATGTCGAACGGGTCGTGTCGCGGGTGTTTGCGATCACCGAACCCTTGCCCGCCGCGCGCCCGGCGATCCGTGCGGCCACTGCCACGATTACCCCAGCCTCGCGTGCCGGTGATTTTGCGCAGGCGATGATGGATCTGGGGGCAACTGTATGCACCGCGCGCAATCCGCGCTGCCTGTTGTGCCCGTTGCGGGAGGATTGTCAGGCCCATGCGCGGGGACTGGCGGAAACTTTGCCTGCCAAGCTGGCCAAGAAGGCCAAGCCGCAGCGCATCGGCCATGCCTGGTGGATCGAACGCGATGGCGCGGTGTGGCTGGTGCGGCGACCGGACAAGGGCATGCTGGGCGGGATGCGCGCACTGCCCGATGATGGCTGGTCGGCGCGCGGCGATGGCGATGGCACACCACCCTTTGCAGGCGACTGGCGCACGAGTGGGGTGGTGCGGCACAGTTTCACCCATTTCGACCTCGATTTGCAATTGATGCTTTGCCAAGACGGCGAAATGGTCCACCCTTGGCCCGGCGGGCCAGAGGGCGAATTCTGGTCGCTCGAACGGATTGACGACGCCGGGTTGCCGACTGTGTTTGCCAAAGTGGCGCGGTTGGCGATCGCCTTGCGATAAACTTGAGTTGGGGAGAATTATGGCTGCACATGCGTTTGACGCTGCTGTTTCACGGCGCGGATTTCTCGGCGGCGCGCTGTTGGCGGGTGGCGCAGGCCTCATGCCGCGCATGGCCTTTGCCGCGCCCGATGTCGAAGCGCTGTATCCCCATCTGACCAAACTGGCGCACGATTACGTTGACACCGGGAAATTGCCCGGGGTCGTATCGCTGATCAACCGTGCGGGCGTTCAATCGGTGATCGCGCGCGGGGTTCAGACGCTGGGCGATCCACGTTTGGCCGGCTCCGACAGTCTTTATCGCGCCTATTCGATGACCAAGCCGATCACCGGCATGGTCACGATGATGCTGATCGATGAGGGCAAGCTGACGCTTGATACGCCGCTGGCCGATATCCTGCCCAAATATGCCAAGATGCAAGTGCAGGTGACACCCGACGGGTCAATCACCGATCTGCGCCCGGCCAAGACGCCGATCACCATTCGGCATTTGCTGACGCATACCTCGGGGCTTGGCTATTCGATCATCCAGACCGGCCCGCTCAAGGCCGCTTATGAAGCCAACGGGCTGGTTCCCGCCGAAGTCAGCCGTATGGCGATCCCGGGTCTTGCCGTGGGCAAGCCTTTGCCCAGCCTGGCCGCTTTTGCCGACAAGCTGGCGGAAATGCCGCTGGTCTACGAACCCGGCACGATGTGGTCTTATTCGGTTTCGCTCGATCTGTTGGGCCGGGTCATTGAAGTGATCACCGGAAAACCCTTCGACGCCGTTGTCGCCGAACGCATTTTTGGCCCTTGCGGCATGTCCAGCTCCGGCTTTCAGGTTGCCCCGCAAAACGCAGGTCGGTTGACCACCAATTACGGCGTGATCAAGGACAAGCTGGTGCCGATCGATCCGGCAGCGAGCTCGATTTATCTCGATCCGCCGGCCTATCCGTTCGGCGGGGCCGGGCTGGTAACCAGCCCGCGCGATTATGACCGGTTCCTGCAGATGGTGCTCAATTACGGTATGCTCGACGGACGTCGCGTCATGAACGAACGCGCGGTGCGGCTCGGGACCAGCGACCTGCTGCCACCTGCGCTGATCGGGTCAAAAATGTTTGGCCGCCCCGGCGGGTTTGGAGCAGGCGGCCGGGTTGGTGTGGGCGAAGATGCCGGCACATATGGTTGGTCGGGCGCGGCTGGTACAGTCGGTTTTGTCAGCTTTCGCGGGCGTGCCAGTGCGGGGCTGTGGGTGCAATATATGCCTTCATCAGCCTTTCCGATCGGTGATGAATTTGCCGCTGCCGTCCGCGCCGATCTGTTCGGTCAAAAGGCCGCTGCATGACCGATCCGACGATTGCGTTCAGCGGTTCGGTGATCGATCGCGCCGATGCGGTGCGCGCCGATCCCGAAAAGCTTGCCGCGCTGACCAATTGGCGCGCGCGGTTGCTGCTGCTCGATGGCCTGGCGCCGCAAATGGCGGTGGATGGCGGGCTTGCCTGGGGCACGCTGGCCGATGCCGATCCTGCCGCCGAACTGGTGTTTCTGGGTCTGGCCCCCGATGGTCGTGCGTGTTTCGCCAGCGTTGACCCCAAATTGGTGGGGGTGGGCAGCACCGCGCCGCCCGATCCCCGGCTGTGGCAAGTCATGGGTCTGCTCAGCCCGCCCGATCTGGCGATCTATGGTGCGGCCAAGGCTCTGGTCGATTGGCATGCGCGGCACCGGTTTTGTGCGCGCTGCGGCCATGGCACCGTGCTGGGCAAGGGCGGATGGCAGCGTACGTGTACCAATGCCGCGTGCCGCGCTGAACATTTTCCCCGCGTCGATCCGGTTACGATCATGACTGTGGAACACGAAGGCCGCCTGTTGCTTGGGCGTCAGCCCCGGTTTCCGCCACGGCGTTACTCGGCGCTGGCGGGATTTGTCGAACCGGGCGAAACCATCGAAGAAGCCGTAGCGCGCGAGATTTCCGAAGAGGCCGGGATTGTGGTGCGCGATGTGCGCTATGTTGCCAGTCAACCCTGGCCGTTCCCCTCGTCGCTGATGATCGCGTGCCATGCCTTTGCCGACGATGATGCGGTGACGATTGATCGCACCGAACTCGACGACGCGCGCTGGTTCACCCGCGACGATGTGGTGGCCGCGATGCGCGGTGACGACAGCGCGGGGTTTGTCGCACCGCCCCCGTTTGCGATTGCGCATCATCTGCTGCGCTGGTGGTTGCGCCAATGACCGCGCACCCTGTCACCATCGACATCTGGTCGGATGTGATGTGCCCGTGGTGCGTGATCGGCGTGCGCCAG
>CAIPWG010000089.1 GCA_903868655.1 uncultured Sphingomonadales bacterium | reverse complement strand
GTGGCAGCACGTAGCGGCCATCGCCGACCCGCACGAGCAGCCCTTCGATGATCGCCAGCGTCAACGGAATGCGCAACGTGAACGCGGTGCCTTTGCCGGCGACACTGGTCACGCCTATGGTGCCGCGCAAGTCCTCGATCGTGCGCTTGACCACATCCATGCCAACGCCACGACCCGACAGGCTGGTGACCTTTTCCGCAGTGGAAAAGCCCGGATGAAAAATCAGCTGGATAACCTCGGCATCGGTCATCACCGCGCCAGGTTCGATCAGGCCACTGGCTTCGGCCTTGGCGCGCACGCGTTCGACGTTGATCCCGCGGCCATCGTCGGCCACCGTGATTTCCACTTGTCCGCCGGTCTGATGCGCGGAGAGTCGGATCGTACCGATCGGGTTTTTGTTGACGCTGATACGATATTCCGGATCGCCGAGGCCGTGGTCACAGCAATTGCGCACCAGATGCACGATCGGATCGAACAGCCGTTCGATCACGGTCTTGTCGATCTCGGTGCTTTCACCTTCGACCACGAGCGAAATTTCCTTGCCGGTTTCCAGCGCCAGATCGTGCACGAGGCGGCGGAACCGGTTGAACAACTGCCCCACCGGGACCATGCGCAAGACCATCATCGTGGTGCGCAATTCGCTCGACAAGCGTTCGATTTCTTCGGAAACCGCGCGCAGGGCGATATTGTCGCTGTGCCCGGCAATCTGCGATAGGCGGCTTTGCGCGATCACCAGCTCGCCAACGCGGTTCATCACCGCGTCGAGCCGGTCGGCTGGTACGCGCACGGTTTCGGCAGGCGCTGTGCGCGAAAGGTCGGTGCGATGATCGTTTTCCTGCGCAGGCGCTGCGGCAGTTCCGGGTCTTTCGGGTTCAGGCGTCGCGGCATTCACTGCCGGGATTGGCACCAGATCGAGTTCCAGATCATCCATTACGAACAGGAACACGTCCTCGATCGCGTCTTTGGCGACCGCGCCGGTCAGCGTGATATCCCAACCGATATAGCAATGGTTGGGGTTGAGTTCGGTCAGCGCCGGGATCGCGTCATCGAGCGCGGTGATCTGGCACGGCCCCAATTCGCGCATTTCTGCCAGCAGAGCGAGCGGGTTGATGCCCCGCGCCATGGCTTCGGGCGCAATCCGGAACCGCACATGCCAACCGGCTTGACCGGATTCGATGGCAACAACCGGGCTGGCAATCAGTTCGATCGGGGTGTGGTTCAGCGCTTGGGCCAGCCGCGCCAGAATGTCTGCGCCGGTTTGAGGATCGGCGTCGCCGCGCAGCAGGCTGCGCATGTGATCGCAGGCCGCCAGAATAACCGTCACGAGTTGCTCGGTCGCGTGGACTTCGCCCTTGCGCACTTTATCGAAGGCAGACTCGCAATGGTGGGTGAACTGCGCCAGCGCATCAAAGCCGAACATCGCGCCCGAACCTTTGACCGTGTGCAGGCCGCGGAACACCGCATTGATCACGGCCATGTCGTCAAGCCGCTCGCCGAGGTCGAGCAATGCGCTTTCGACCGTGTCGAGCACATCAAACGCCTCGGCCAAAAAGGCTGCGATCGGATCATCAACGCTCATCGGCCAAGCACTTTTTTGGCAACACGCACGATCTGGTCGGGCTGAAACGGTTTGACCAACCAACCGGTCGCGCCCGCCGCCTTGGCTTGGGCCTTCATGCCGTCATCGCTCTCGGTGGTCACGAAAATGACCGGAATGCCGGCGCAGCCGGGCAGGCTGCGCAATTCGCGGATCATGGTCAGCCCATCCATGCGTGGCATGTTGAGATCGGTAACGACCATATCGAACCGTCCGCCTTTGAGCGCGGCCAGTCCTTCGGCGCCGTCACCTGCCTCGGTCACGGCGTATCCCGCGCCCGACAGCGCAATGCGGATTGCCATGCGCACGCTGGCGCTGTCATCGACAGTGAGAATAGAAGCAGTCATTGGGAATGGGCTCCAGGCGTCCAGAATTGTTGAGCGGCAGGGCTGTTGAATCCGGCCAGATCCAGGACATCGCGCACCGCATCAGGCGCAGGGCCTGCCAGGCACAGATCGCCACCGGTTGCAGCCGCGTGGCGACGCGCCGCTTCTATCACTTGGACAAAGCTGAGGTCCGCCGTTGTCACGCCGGAAATATCGAGCACCGTGCGTGCGTCCGGCACAATCGCATCAAGCAAACGTTTGTGCAGATCTGCAACCGTTCGCAGGTTTTGCTCGTCGTCAATGATGATCGCCATGTCGTGCCCCCTTCGCAGACGACAATCGGTATCGCCCGACAGATGTTTAGGTCACGCTATGAGACGCTAGTGGGTTCTTACGTATGTCGCGAATTCGCCGGAACAACTGCAAATATGGTTAGCCAAAAATTTATCCCGTTTGTTCAGTTGGATGCGATGTGACGATGCATTTATTTTGGCTGCCCAATGATTTCTCGGTCTGCAGTGGGGTGAACAGCATAAGCATTGAAGCGCTCTGGTTTCTTTACGGTACCTTAGTCCTATCACTCAAAAATGCCCACAAACGGTTTCGATGAATGCGCCCGGGGGCGGTTGTTGGAAGCGCCGTATTTTGATCTATTGGTATGATTTTATACAGGTGGGGCTGGTCATGTTTTCTTATGTGAAGAATTTCAAAGCCAATAAGGTAAAGATTGGTGCACTGAATTGCATAAAATCGAATTTGATGATTGTTGATGAAAATTTCAACATCGATTACATCAATGATTCATTAATGACGATGTTTTGTGAAACGGATGCGGAATTCCGCAGCGAATTGCCACGCTTCAGCGTCGATAGTCTGATCGGCAGCAACATCGACGTGTTTGATAAAGCCGCCAATCAATTGCGCGGAACGCTGGCCCGTCTGGACAGCGCGCACACAGCGATGCTGCGCGTGGGCAGTCGCAGTTTCGATCTGTCGGTCAATCCGATTGTTCAGGGATCAAGACGGCTGGGCTACACCATCGAATGGGCGGACGCCAAAGAGCGGTTGGAAAACCTGGCCTATGCGGCACAAACCACCGCGATCCATCGCGCGCAGGCGGTGATCGAATTTACCGTTGATGGCACGATTGTCTTTGCCAATGCCAATTTCCTCGATGCGCTGGGTTACACGCTGGACGAGATCAAAGGGCGCCATCACAGCATGTTTGTTGATCCAGAGGAACAGCGCACCCCGGAATACCGCAGTTTTTGGGATCGTCTGGCGCGCGGCGACTATTTCTCCGACGAGTACAAGCGGATTGGCAAGCACGGCAAGGAAGTCTGGATCCAAGCGTCGTACAATCCCATCATCGATGAACACGGCAAAGTTCAGAAGGTCATCAAATTTGCGACCGAAATCACCGAGCAGAAGCTGAAAAACGCGGAATTTGAAAGCAAGCTGACTGCAATTTCGCGTGTCCAGGCGGTGATTGAGTTCACCCCGAGCGGGGACATCATCACCGCGAATGACAACTTCCTCAATGTCCTCGGATATCGTCCCGACGAGGTCAAAGGCCGTCACCACAGCATGTTTGTCGAAACCGCCTATGGGCAGTCCAGCGAATATCGTGATTTCTGGGCCAAGCTCAATCGCGGTGAATTCGTGGCGGACGAATTCATGCGCATCGGCAAGGGTGGCAAACAAGTCTGGATTCAGGCCTCGTACAACCCGGTGTTCGACATGG
>CAIPWG010000088.1 GCA_903868655.1 uncultured Sphingomonadales bacterium | reverse complement strand
TGCCTCGATGCACGAAGGGCTGCGGCTGACACGGGCTGCGGCACAATCGGTGCCGCACAACAATGCGCAGGCCTTCGCCGATGCCTGCGCCGCCTGGCGCAGCGCTGGCCAAAGGGGCCAAATCTGGCTGGCATTTGAAACGCTCTATTCGATGGACGGCGACTGCGCGCCACTGACCGATTTGACCGCGATCGCCGAACGGTTCGGCGCGATCCTGCTGATCGACGAGGCGCACGCCACCGGCGTGTTCGGACACCACGGGCGTGGACTGGCCGACGGGCTGGATGGCCGGCCCGACACCGTCGTCTTGCGCACCTGTGGCAAGGCGCTGGGGGCCGAAGGCGCGCTGATCTGCGGCCCTGCCGTGATGCGCGATTTTCTGATCAACCGCGGTCGCCCGTTCATCTTTTCCACCGCACCTTCGCCGCTGATGGCGGCTGCGGTTCGTGAAGCAATCCGCATCTGCATCGACGAGCCAGAACGGCGCGCACAATTGGTGGTGCTGATGGAACAGGCCGCCCGCGTGCTGGTCCCGCTGGGCGCAACCGCTACTGGCACGCAGATTTTACCCCTGATCGTCGGCGATGATACACGGTGCATGGAAATTGCCTGCGGCCTGCAGCGTGCCGGGTTCGATGTGCGCGGCATTCGCCCGCCGACGGTCGCGCCCGGGACAGCGCGGTTGCGCCTGTCGATCACGCTTAACTGCACCCGCGCCGATCTGGCCAATTTGGCCATCACGCTTCAGGAGATCATGAAATGACCGCGTTTGTCGTCACCGGCACCGATACCGGCATTGGCAAGACGGTATTTGCTGCCGCACTGACCGATGCGCTGGGCGCTCATTACTGGAAACCGGTGCAATCGGGCCTGGACGACGGCGCCGATGCCGACGCCGTGGCCCAACTGGCGGGCCTCGCCCCAGACCGCATTCTGCCCGAATCCTATCGCCTGACCCAGCCGCTGAGCCCGCATCGCGCGGCTGAACTCGATGGGCTGGTGATCGATCCGGCGCGGTTGACACTGCCACCGCACCGCCCGCTGGTGGTCGAAGGAGCAGGCGGCGCGCTGGTACCGATCACGCGGAGCACGACCTATGCCGATATATTCGCCTGGTGGAACCTGCCGGTGATTATTGTGGCGCGCACAGCCCTTGGTACTATCAACCATAGCCTGCTGACGATCGAGGCCCTGCGCAAGCGCGGGGTTACCGTGCACGGCGTCGCATTTGTTGGCGATGCCATGCCCGATAACGAAGACACCATTGCCACCATGGGCAATGTCCATCGCCTTGGCCGCCTGCCCCTGCTGCCCACGCTCGATCGCGCCCATCTGGCGGCCGCCTTTGCCGCGGGCTTCGACATGAAGGCCCTCGGATGAGCGCGATCTGGCACCCGTTTACCCAGCATGGTCTGGGCGAACCGATCCCGCTGGTCGAACGCGCCGAAGGTGCAACGCTCCATACCGCCGACGGCCGCCGGGTCATCGACGGCATTTCCAGTTGGTGGGTCACGACGCATGGCCACAACCATCCCCGCATCATGGCCGCGATCCGTGACCAGACCGAGCGGCTCGATCAGGTGATCTTTGCCGGCTGGACCCACCAGCCTGCCGAAACCGTGGCGCAAGGCTTGCGCGCGCTCATGCCCCCGGAACTGACCCGCGTGTTCTTTTCCGACAGCGGATCGACCTGCGTCGAAGTCGCGTTGAAAATGGCGCTGGGGTTTCACGCGCATACCGGCACCCGGCGCAGCAATATCATCGTAATGGAACACAGCTACCACGGCGATACCATCGGCACGATGTCGGTGGGTGAACGAGGGGTGTTCAACGCGGCCTATGCGCCGATGCTGTTCGATGTCGACACGATCCCGTTTCCGATCGCCGATGGTGACAACACGCTGAGCGCATTGACCGCCTTGTGCCGCGATACCCACCCTGCGGCCTTGATTGTCGAACCGCTGGTGTTGGGCGCAGGTGGCATGCTGTTCTATTCGGCCGACATCTTGCGCCAGATGGCCGACATCTGCCGCGCGCACGATGTGTTGTTCATCGCTGACGAGGTGATGACCGGGTGGGGCCGAACTGGCACGCTGCTGGCTTGCGAACAGGCCGGCGTCGTGCCCGATATCCTGTGCCTGGCCAAAGGCCTGACCGGCGGATCGATGCCGCTGGCGGTGACGATGGCCAGTGAAGCAATCTATGCGGCGCATCTGTCGACCGACCGGACGAAGACCTTTTTTCATTCGTCCAGCTTCACCGCCAACCCGATCGCGTGCGCCGCTGCGGCTGCCAATATTGCCATCTGGCAGGATGAACCGGTGCGCGCCCGCATCGCCGCGCTTGCCGCGCGCCAGGCCGCGATGGCCGAACGGCTTGGCACCCTGCCCGGCGCCGCCAACCCGCGCGCGTGCGGCACGATCGCCGCAATCGACGTAATCGCACCCGACGGCGGTTATCTATCCCGTCTTGGGCCTCGCCTGCTCGCCCATTTCCGGCAGGCCGATGTGCTGCTGCGCCCACTGGGCAACACGATCTATGTCCTGCCGCCGTACTGTCTGGATGAAACCGACCACGCGCGGATCGAAGCGGTTATCGGAAACGCCTTGGCGGATTAAATACGCTGCCCGCCTTGCTCATCGATCCGCGACACCATATCGCGTGATGGCATGGGCCGCACCGCGCAACATTCGCTCGCCTCATTGCTTGATCCGGCGGTCGCGCTGGTGGCAGAAAGCGGGCTTTCCCGATTGTCGTTTCGCTCGCTTGCGCAAGCCGCCGGGATCGGCGTGTCCTCGATCACCCATTTGGCCAGTACCAAAGCCCAGCTGATCGCTGGGCTGATCGACGAGGCTCGCCTGCGCGATCGCGATCTGTGCGCCACCGTGCTGCGGCTTGCCCACGCCAGTGCCCCGCTGTCTGCCGAAGGTCTGGCTGAACTGGCCGATCTGCAACTCGACACTTGGGCGCAAACCGCGCCGCAAGCGCAAGTGTTCTGGTCCGAATTGATCCAGGCCGCCGCCACCCAGGCCGATCTGGCACAGGCGCTGGACCCCTGGATCGCCGACCAACGCGCGTTTTGGGCAACACTGTGCGCAGCCACCGGGGCCGCAGATGCCGGGTCGCAAGCGCAAGCCCTGTTCGGTTTGAGCATCGACGAACGCGCGCACAGCACCGCGCTTCAGCCGATCCCCGCCTATCGTCGCTTGCGCCGTCTGGGCTTGCTGCGACTCTGCCGCCGCGATTTTGCCGGTCGGACGGCGCAATCGCCCGTGGCGCTGTTTGATCATTGTGTGGCGCAACTCGACGATCAGACGGACGACTTGCGGATAGACAAAGAAGATGCGGCCGCAATCGACGTCAGACAGATCGAACTTGCTGTCATGGCCGCGCGCGTGCTGGCAAGCGACGGCGCGAGCGAATTGACGCATCGCGCGGTCGCCGCACGGGCAGGTGTGCCGCCCTCGACGCTGGCCTATCATTTCCGCACACGTGAGGACTTGTTGAAAGGCGCGATGCAGGCAATCATCCTGGGCCTGAAAAACACAATTTTCGTCCCCGACGCCGCACCGCTGTTTGCCGCCGAGGAAGCCCCTGGTCATCTTATCGCACGGTCTACTTTCGCGCTGGCGATCGAGGCAAGCCGCATGCCCCATCTTGTTGCCAGCGCTGCCGACATGCGTCGCAAACGCGGGGTCAATCTCGTGCACCATCTGAATGCGAGCTTGCCCGGCGATCGGCAGGTCGATGCGCTCGGCGCCCAAGTCCTGTCAGTGCTGATCAGCGGTACGATGCTGGTCGAAGCTCGCCATGGTCGCGAATATGCGGAGCAGGTGTCGGGCGCCTTGCTCGAACAATTGATCGCAACCGAACCTGGCGGATGTTTGCGTTAACTTTACGAAATTCGTACAACCGTTTTATAATTGCCATAAATGGCATTCTTTAGCGGATAATTATCCGTACATCTGTCATGAAACGGCAACGCCGGCGACATAGCTCGGCCCTCATCACACGTCACAGGGGGTCACCATGTCCACACACACTACTGCGCATCGCGCTGGCTTTGCGGTGCTTTTGCTGACCGTCAGTGCCATTCCCTATGCCGCTAGCGCGCAAACGGCATCCCAAACCGGCGATACCGGCGCCGTCGAACAGATCGTGGTGACCGCGCAGCGTCGCAGCGAAAACGCGCAAACTGTGCCAATCGCGATCAAGACACTGAGCGGACAGGCGCTGGAAGACAGCAACTGGCAATCGCTGACAGATCTTCAATATATCGTGCCCGGCGTGCAGTATGATCCGACCACCGGCTCGGCCTTTCAAATTCGTGGCGTCGGCAGCACGTCGTTCGACTTTTCGAACGAAAAGTCGGTCAATGTGGTTGTTGATGATGTCGTGATGGACGCGCAGCGCGACAATGGCTTGACCGGGCTGGAAGACATCGCGCGGGTCGAAGTGCTCTATGGCCCACAAGGCACGCTGTTCGGCAAGAACTCGACCTCTGGCGTGATCTCGGTCACCACCAATGACCCGGTGCTCAACAAAACCTCGGCAAAGCTGAACGCCAGCTATGGTCAGCGTAATGACCGCACGATCAATGCCACAGTCAATGTGCCGCTGTCGTCAAACCTGGCGTTTCGCATGACCGGTTTTGAACAAGGCCAGGACGGCAAAGGGCGTTACGTTACGCTGAACCGCAATCTGGGGCGCGTTGACGAACAAGGCGTGCGCGCCAAGTTGCTGTTCCGGCCCGACAGCAAGCTCGAAATGGTCCTCGCGGCGGATTACGAGCGCCATTACGACACCACGATCCGCGTGCCCGTTGGCGGACCTGCCGGCACATCGTTCTCCCCTTCGGCCGCTGTGGTTGCCGCCGAACAGGCACTGGGGGTAACCCCCGGACCGCAGAATGCCGACGATGCCGATGGCTCGCTCGGCTCGATCAAGACCGTCAACGCCTCGGTCTCGCTGCATATCAAGTACAGCTTGGGTCGCGACACGTTGACGTCGATCACGGCCTATCGCGGCACGCAATACGTCAACGCCACACCCGCCGACCTGCTGCCGGGCAATATCTATGCCTATATCCCGTTCAACGTCGGCGATTTGAACACGCGCAAATTCAGCGAAGAAATCCACCTTGCTTCGCCCACTGGTCAGTTCTTCGAATATTTGCTCGGCGCGTTCTACAACAAGCTCAGCGCCAACCAGACCCAAGTCCAGTGGGCCACACTCGGCGCACCGCTGGTTTCGGCGACCGGTGTTCCTGCCACCCGTTTTTACGCGCTGACCGGCGGTTATGATCCCACCACGGGTGCGTTGCTGGGCAATGCGGTTGATTTCAATTCGCACAACGAGACATATGCCGCGTTTGGTCAGGGCAAGATCAATTTTACCGACGCGCTGAGCCTCGTGGTCGGCGCACGCTACAGCCGCGACATCAACAACCAATCGATCAGTTTCTTCAATGCCGATCCGGTCGGTATCACCGGTGCGACCACCAGTTCAACCGACACGTTCACCGCCACAAGCGCCGCACCAACTGCAGATTTTCGTTATGGCAGCGTCGCGGGCAACAAGTTCACCTATCGCATCGCGCCTGAATTCAAGGTCAACCGCGACGTGATGCTCTATGCGTCCTATTCGACCGGGTACAAGCCGGCAGGGATCGCGTTTGTCGGCAACAAATATGACCCTTACGCCGCCGAAACGGTCAAGGCTTGGGAACTGGGCGTCAAATCCGAATTGTTTGATCACAAACTGCGGCTGAACGTCGATGCCTATCTGGAAAACTTTACCAATTTCCAGGCGACCATCCTGACGCCTGTCACCAACGGCATCGGCGGCTTCATCCTGGCCTCGGCCATTGGCAACGCGCCGGGTCTGCGCAGCCGAGGGGTCGAAGGCAGCTTCGCCTTGCGCCCGACCAAGGCCCTGACCCTGAGCGGGTCGGTGACCTACAACGATGCCTATTTCACCGATTATGTGAGTGGGAAGACCAGTTATACCGGCACGTCGCTAACCAACGCACCACACTGGACCGCGTCGGCTGCTGCGGATTATCAGACCGCGCTGACCAGCGATTCAATGGTCAAGGCACATATCGACTATGCCTATCGCGGCGCGTTGCAAACGGTCGTCGGGGCGCTGGAAAGCAGCATTACCGCGCCGGCGGTGGCCAATGCCAACGGCACTTCGACTCCCAATGCCACGTACTCTTACGTCCCGGCTTACAGTCTTGTGAATGCCAAGCTCAGCGTCAAAGCGACCGACCGTGACCTGGAAGTGGGCTTCTATGCCCGCAACTTGCTGAACCAGTATTTTTCAACCGGCTGGCAGATCTACGGTGCGCTCGGCCTGCTGCATTATACTTCGCCAAACGCCTACCGCACACTTGGCGTCTTCGTAAAGGCAGGGTTCTAAGCGGCTCATTGAGCCAACGGCAAAGTCGCGGTGCTGCCCGGTGCAGCGCCGCGACAGCCGGTTTTTGTGGGAGAGTATCGATGCGCAACCGTCTTTTGCACAGCGCCCTGTCATGTGCGGCCCTGTTGCTGGCCAGCGCCGCTTGCGCGCAAGAGGCGGCGACATTGCCCCCCGATCTGCCCATCAACGAATTGCAGGTGCTGGGCACGCACAATTCCTATGCCCTACCCGCCGATCCTCGCCTGATTGCCTATGCCGAAAAGCTGATGAATGGATCGATGGGCGATATGGGCAAACGTCTGCCGCCTGCGGCGCGCGCGTTGTTTCAGGAAGAACACCCCAACGACGTCACGTTGACCGAAGCCCTGAACTATCGACCCCTGCCCTTGCCACAGCAGTTGGCTCATGGGCTGCGCAGCCTGGAAATCGACGTCAATCCCGACCCGGAAGGCGGTCATTTCCGCGATCCGGCCGGCTATCGCTATTTGCGCGCGCAAGGGGCAACCAACCTCCTGCCGTTCGATAGCACCGACATGGACAGGCCCGGCTTCAAAGTCATGCATGTGGCCGATTTGGATTTTCGCAGCCATTGCAACACCTTGGTCAAATGCCTGACACAAGTCAAAATCTGGTCTGACGCGCATCCCAAACATGTGCCGCTGTTTTTGCTGATTGAGGCAAAATCGCAGGCGATACCCATGTTTCCCGGTGCAACCACCCAGCCGCCGTTCGATGCCGCCGCCTTCGACGCGCTCGATCGCGAATTTCTGAGCGTGTTTCCGCGCGACCGGATCATCACTCCCGATGATGTGCGCGGCACATATCCCACATTGCGCGACGCCGTCCTGGCCCATCATTGGCCCAAATTGTCTGACGCGCGCGGCAAAGTCATGTTCCTGATCCTGACTGCGCACGGCAAGTCGGGCACTGAGGCCTATATCACTGGCCATCCCTCGTTGCGTGGCCGGATGGCGTTTCTGCGATCGGACCCCGGCGATGAGTATGGCGCGTTCCTGCTGGTCGACAACGCAATCGTGCGCAAAGACGAAATCGCCGCCAACGTCAAAGCGGGCTATCTGGTGCGAGTCCGTTCGGACATCGAAACCTATGAAGCAAAGGTCAATGATCTGACCCGCGCCACCACCGCGTTTGCCACCGGTGCACAAATCGTTTCCACCGATTTTCCAGTACCCGGCAACGGTTATGGAACCAGTTATGTGGTCCGCTTGCCCGGTGATGGGGTAGCGCGCGTATCACCGGCGTTCACGGGGCACTGATGTACGCCGCGCCGCGCCCAGCCTGGCTTGATAGCCTAATTGGCGGGGATCGGCACCCGCCGTGCAGTCAGGATTTTAACCGGGTCTGCCAGCATTTGGCCGCGCATGACGCCTTCGCCCGCTGTGGGCGAGGGAGGCATGTCCCAGATCTTGCGCACCACCTCCATGCCCGACACGACATGGCCAAACACGGCGTAGCCGGCTTGCAGATCGGGGTCGGCTGACTTCGGATCGGCATCGAGCCCGGTAATATCATGGAGCAGTATCGAAAAACTGCCCGTAGCCGTACCCGGTGCATTGCGCGCCATCGACAGCGTTCCAGACAGATGCGACAGCCCTGTCTGGCTGGTCGGCTCATGCGCGATCGATGCAAACAAGTGGCGCGGATCGCGTTGTCCAGCCTGGATCAGACCATTGGGCTGTTCGCCCCAGGCCAGATGCATCGCACGATAAAACGTGATGCCATCAAACCGTTTGGTATCCACGTAGTGCAGGAAGTTGGCAGCGGTAATCGGCGCATGTTTGCCGTCGATATCGACCACGATCGTGCCCAGTGTTGTCTCCAGCGCGACCCGCACCGTATCGGCCAGGGGAATGGGCGCAGTTTGCACCGCAGGTTTGTGCGCAGCATGGCCGGGAACAGCCAGAACTGGTGCCGCACCCAGCACGCCCAACGCAATCATAACGAATCGAAGCATTTTCATCCTTTATCAGTGCCGCAAACAGAGGCCTGATGCCAAGACCCCGCGGCCCGATACTCAGCGGTTGCCCGCATCTCGACAGGCCGATGGCTTTGCCCCTCATTCGCAGCGCCTACGCATCTGTACCTAATGCGTTATTGGCACCAAACTAACCGACACGCGGCATTGATGGCTTTGCAGATGGCCTCTCCCCCGCGGTCATTCGCTCCAGTCCCCGGTCCGGCGCAGCAGGTGTCACACGATTGAAGGACGA
>CAIPWG010000087.1 GCA_903868655.1 uncultured Sphingomonadales bacterium | reverse complement strand
GGGTCCGGTCATGGCTTCCATCCTAACCGCTATCGCGGCATGGGGAAGCGCAAATGAAGCAGAATCGTTTTCATGGCCGCATGCAGGGCGGTGGGCGCCCCTGCGAAGCCCCGGGCTGCTCCGAGGCAGGCGAATTCCGTGCGCCTGGCGAACGCGCACCGGGGTTTGATGGGCCGGGCCATTACCGTTGGTTTTGTCTCGATCATGTGCGCGCGTTCAACCAGGGTTATGATTTTTTTCGCGGAATGAGCCGCGAAGAGATTGAGCGTGCGCAATCGCCGCTGTCGGGCTGGGCGGCCGAAACCCGTGCCTTTCGCCCCACCGCCGGGGTTGATCAGGCCCCTCGCTGGGCCGATTTTGCCGATCCGCTCGATGCAATAGCGGCGCGCGCGCGGATGCGCGCCGACGATCTGCGCAAAGCCCAGGAGGCGGCACGGCGCGGCATCCATCCGTCTGACAGGCGTGCTTACGATGTGCTTGGGCTCGAACTCGATGCTGACCGGCGGGCCTTGCGCGCGCGCTATTCCGAACTCGTCCGCCGCTATCACCCCGACCGCAACGGGGGTGATCGCAGCCACGAAGCACGTCTGGGCGAAGTCGTCGAAGCCTATAACCACTTGCGCCGATTGCCCGCGTTTGGTTGAGCCACAGGCACAACCAAATCGCATATAGCGTGGTTCAGGCCGTTGCGCTTGTGGCTGCGGGTTGGGGTGCCAGTCGGCTGAGCAGGCCGATGGTCACGCCAAACCAGATCATGCCAAGCACAGTGGCGATAATCACCTGCCGGAAATCCTCGCCCTTCTGGATGACTTCGGCATTGAATACGGTGACATAGAGCATCGTGCTGGCATTGCAGAACAGCGGCATTCGCCCCGCAATCACCAGGAACAGTGCAACGACCATCAACACCAGCGCGCCGATGATCAGGGGCACATTGCCGTGCGCAGCGCCGGTTTGCAGCAAGTAGCTGAGTGCCGCACCGGTCAGGCCACCGACGACTGCCGGCGCCAGGGCGCGCAAATCCGAATGCGTGACCGAGGTCCAGTACCACAGCAGCAGGAACCCGGCATAAACGGGTGCGACATGAACAACGGCACCGATCACTACGAATCCGACAATCAGCACAAGCGCCACGATCGTCGTCACCAGCGCGGTCATCAAGGGCAAGACCGGGGGTGTCCCGGGCGGTGGGGCAGATTGTTGCATGGACCTCTCCAGTCTGGGCGTGGCGATACGTGCCGCCAGCCTCGGTCAGAGAAAGTTCACGTGCAACGGGATGGTTGTCAATGGCTGCGATTTTGCGAAGTGAAACGCATCTGCTAGTCGGCCCGGATGATCGCACAGCTCGAACCCTTTCACGCCATTGCTGTCTCGGCCTTGGCGCATCGCCTGGCTGCCGAAGGCCGCAGTATCATCCACATGGAATTCGGCCAGCCGTCGACCGGGGCCCCGGCCGCGGCGATCGCTTGCGCGCATCAGGTGCTCGATACCGACGCGATGGGCTATTGGGAAAGCCAGCCGTTGAAGGCGCGGATTGCCCGGCATTACCGCGACCACGATGGCATTGACATCGATCCGGGCCGGATCGTGCTTACCTGCGGTGCATCGCCGGCGCTGGTGATGGCGCTGTCGCTGATCGGCGGACCGGGCGCGCGGGTCGCCTTTGCGCGCCCGGGTTACGTCGCCTATCGCAACAACGCCCGCGCGCTGTTCATGGAACCGGTCGAAATCGCGTGTGGTCTCGATCAGGGATATCAGCTTGATGCCGCTGCACTTGCTGCAATCGACCCGGCACCGGCTGCGGTCATTCTGGCCAGCCCCGCCAATCCCACCGGCACGGTGATCGCACCTGACGAATTGGCGCGTATTGCCGAAGTCTGTGCCGCGCGCGGCATTCGTCTGATTGCCGACGAGATCTATCACGGGATTACTTTTACCGGGCCGACGCACAGTATTTTGCAGGTCGCGCCGGATGCGCTGGTGGTGAACAGCTTTTCGAAATATTTCAGCATGCCGGGCTGGCGCCTAGGCTGGCTGGTGGTGCCCGAAGAACTGGCCGAACAGGCGCGCGCGCGAATGGGCAATTTGTTTTTGACTCCGCCGGTGCTCAGCCAGAAGGCCGGGCTGGTGGCATTCGACGCGCGCGACGAACTGGAAAGCCATGTCGCGACGTATGCCCGCAATCGCGATCTGTTGTTGGCGGCTTTGCCAGCGCTGGGGCTTGATCGCATCGCGCCGCCCGATGGCGCGTTTTATATCTACGCCGATGTTGGACATCTGACCGACGACAGCCTTGGTTTTGCCATGCGGCTGCTGCAGGACACAGGGGTCGCCATCGCACCCGGCATCGATTTCGATCCGGTCGAAGGGCACCGGTTTGTGCGTTTCAGCTTTGCCGCAGCCACCCCGTTGATCGAAACCGCCATTGCGCGGTTGATCCCGTGGTTTGCCGCGCAGCCCCGCCGGGCCGGGTAAGCCCTCCCCCCTCGGTGGGGGGGGAGGGGATCCCTGTTACAACGCGATGCTTATTGAGGCGCGCACGCCATAGGCGACACCCTTGTCGCTGCCGCGTTCGATGTCGGTGCTGATCTTCCAGGTGTAGTCCAGCCCGCCTTGCAGGATGCTGATGTTGGACACCCAGGCCGAAGGCAGGCGGCCGCCGTTGAGCGTGAACGTGTCACCGGTTTCAAACGTTGCGGTGGTCTGGCCCAGGTTGCCCGACAGTGCGCTGCGGCGTCCGGCTTCGACATTGATCGCGAACGGGCGGCCTTCGTGGTTCGAAGGACCCGCGCTCCACTGTGCCATCAGCGTGGTGGTGGCAGTGGTCTGGCTGCTGTTGCGGCCAGCAACCGTCAACGCGATCGCATTGTCACCGGTTTCGATGTAGCGGTTTTCCTTCAGGTAGTCATATTCCACCAGGCCGCGCGGACGCAGGCTGAAATGT
>CAIPWG010000086.1 GCA_903868655.1 uncultured Sphingomonadales bacterium | reverse complement strand
TTGTCATAAAGAGGCTTAACGGGGTTACGGGCAGTTTGGCGTTCAGCCGAAATCCTGAATGAATTGGCGTGCGGCTGCGGTTTCCGCATCTTGCTTGCTCGATCCGCGCGCGGTGGCATCACCCACCCCGTTGACCGAGACCGATACGGTGAACGTGGCGGCGTGGTCGGGGCCTTCGCGTGCCACCACGGTATATAGCGGGGGTTTGCGACGGTTTCCGGCCGCCCATTCCTGCAATGCGGCCTTTGGGTGCTTGCGCTGGCCGGCGCCGGTGGCCATCGGAGCCGCCCAGGCGTGACGCACAAAATCGCGGGCAGTGTCATACCCGCGTTCAAGGAACAGCGCGCCGATCAACGCTTCCATCACATCGCCCAGGATATTGTCGCTGTTGGCGCCACCGTCGTCTCGCGCTTGTTTGCCCAACCGGATATGCGGCACGATCGCCAGTGCCCGCGCGACTTTGGCACAAGTCTCGCGGCTCACCAGCGCGTTGAGGCGTTGTGACAGTTTGCCTTCGCTGGCGCTGGCGTCGGTGTGCAGCCATTCGGCGATCGACAGGCCCAGCACGCGATCGCCAAGAAATTCCAGTCGCTGGTAATCGCGTGCTTCACCCAAAGACCCGTGGGTCAAGGCTTCGCGCCAAAGCGCTTCGCTGCGCGGCGCATGGCCGGTCAGGGTGGTCAGGAATTCCCGGGTGACAGGGTCGAGATCGGCGCTCAGAAGGTGCCCCCGATACGATTCCAGCGTGCTGCGGTAAACCAGGTCCAGGGCAGCAACCAATTGGCACCACCATCGGTCGACCACATCACGATCGTTGCTCGGCCCACCAGGTTTTCCTGCGGCACAAGCCCGATGCCGCCACCTTCCATCGCGGGAAAACGGCTGTCCATCGAATTGTCACGGTTGTCGCCCATCAGAAACATGCGGTCCGCAGGTATGGTTACCACTGGCGTGTCATCCTGCGGGCGATACCCAAGGTCGAGCACGTTGTAGCTTTTGCCCCCTGGCAGCGTTTCCTTGAACTGCGGATAATGGCACGTCGGCGAGCCGTCCTTTTCCAACACTTCGAATTCGGGCGAGACGCAGTTGGTATTGGGCGAAATACGGATGACGAAATCAGCCTGACGCACTTTGGGTACGGGCGTCGCGTTGATGTATAGCGTACCGCCTTTCATCTGGATGGTGTCACCCGGCAGACCGATCACACGCTTGATATAATCGACATCGTTGCCCGGGGGCGCCTTGAAGATCACGACGTCTCCGCGTTTGGGCTGTGCCGCAAATACGCGCCCGGGGATCAGTGGCAGGCTGAACGGCATCGAATATTTTGAAAATCCGTAAGGCCATTTCGCCGCAAGCAAATAATCGCCATTTTCGAGCCGCGGCAGCATCGATTCAGACGGGATGTTGAACGGCGAAAAAATAAAACTGCGGAATATCCCGACGATCAGCACCAGCTTGATCAGAAACACGAAGAAGTTTTCTTCCTGCTTGGCCTTTTGCGGTTTGCCGCTGACGATCCTGGCAGCAATATCGGCGGCAGGATCGCGGGCCAATGGCTTGGATGCGCCCGTTTCCGGGGTCTGTTCGGGCGTTTCGTTCATTGTCGCGGTCATGTTGGGCCGGTAGCCTTCCGTCAAGCAGGTTCTGGCAGAATTGGCGTTCAACCTAGCGGATTTACGGCTTGACGCATAGCAATGCGCAAGACGTTGGTCGATGTCCGCCAGCGCTTGGCGGATTTGCTTCGAGCGGGCACAAGGGGCGAGACCAGCCTTTCGCGAAGCAGGAGTGAGTGATGACCGATACCCCCGAGGCGCTATGGACGGAGCTTGAGGCTGTCGCTTTTCCGACGCTCACGGCGCTGTTTGCTGCACCTGACCGTTTGTCGCGCTACGCCACGACGCTTGATTTGCCGGGTGGACCGATTCGTTTTGACTGGTCAAAGACGCATATTCATCCCGCAGCGGAAGACATCCTGACCCGTTTGGCGCACGTGCGGGGTCTGGTCGAAAAACGTCGTCAGCTATTCGAAGGTGAATTGATCAACAACACCGAAGGCCGCGCAGCCGAGCACACTGCACAGCGCGGGGTGGGGGCGCCTGCCAGCGTGGTCGAAGCCGAAGCTCTGCATGAGCGGATGCAGGGCCTGGTCGAGGCTATTCACGAAGGCCTGTTTGGTGACGTGCGCTCGTTGATCCACATCGGCATCGGCGGTTCGGCGCTCGGTCCGGCGCTGGCGCTTGATGCGCTGACCCGCGACGGTGCGCGGGTCGCCGTGCATGTGGTGTCGAATATCGATGGCTGTGCGCTCGAGGCTGCGATGAAAGCGTGCGATCCCGCGACAACGTTGATCGCGCTTGCATCAAAGACCTTCACAACCACCGAAACGATGACCAATGCGGCATCTGCGCTCGACTGGTTGCGTGCAGGTGGCGTGGACGATCCCTATAGCCGGGTCATTGCGTTGACCGCCGCACCTGAAAAGGCAGTGGAATGGGGCAAAAAGCTAATGGAAAATTACGGGTTCGACCACGTGTTTTTGCAGCCTGTGATGGTGCCCCACTGGGTTAGGGGTGCAAAAGAAGAGGCAGCCA
>CAIPWG010000085.1 GCA_903868655.1 uncultured Sphingomonadales bacterium | reverse complement strand
GGGTTCAGTCAACATCTGGCGCAAGGCGGCGACAGCAGTATCGGGTTTTTCGCGGACCAGTCGCTGGGCCAGGCCAACTTGCTTGCCCAGCATTTCGGGATCGACCGGCGTGTTGGCATACGCCCCGGTTTTGGCATTGGCGGTGGTGGTCGTGGCGTCTCCCTGATCCTCGCCGTTCTCGTCGGTGGGTGCGGGCAAGGGCAATGCGGCGTCGGGCGGGGTCGCATCGCGTTTCAGCGCCTTGATCAAGGGCCTGACGCCGAGCAGCAGAGTCAACAGCACGGCCAGCAACGCCACACCGTTTCGCACGGCCATGGCAAACCACGGGGTTTCCCAGAATTTGGGCTGGTCGATCGTCATTGGCTGAAAATTGCGTACGACGACTGCCACCTGATCACCGCGCGTGGTGTCGACGCCAACGGTCGCGCTGACCAGTTGCTTGATCTGTTCGATTTCGCCTGGCTTGGCTTTGGCCATCGCTGCCGCGCTCAACGCTACGGCTACCGACAGCCGCCGGATCTTGCCCGGACCGGCATTGGTCACGGCAACTTCGCGGCCCAATTCATACGTGCGGGTGGACGAGCTGTCGCTATTGGTCGGGCTGGGGGCCGGTGTTGCCGACGAACTGTTGCCAGTTGGCGGTCCGGCCGAAGGCTGCGGCTGCGGTGGCGGCGTGTTCGACAGCACCCCGGGCACGCCGGAGGCACCGCTGCCCGGACTGGTCTGTGATGCGGTCTGCGTTTCGGAACGGACTGCACCCTGCTTGTCATAGCTCTCGCGCGCGCTGGTTTGCTGGTCCATGTTCAGATCGACCTGGACTTCGCTCGAAAAATTGCCGGCACCCAGCATCGGGGTCAGCAAACCTTCGACTTGTTCGCGCAACTTGTTTTCGAGCCGGGCCTGCATCTCGATCCGATCGGCGTCGCCGCGCTGCCCGCTGGACAGCAGATGCCCCTGCTGATCGATCACTTTGACCGCGTCGATCGTCAGTCCCGGTACCGAACCCGCAACCAGATTGACAATCGCGGTAACCTGGCTTGCGGCCAATTGCCGACCTTTGGCCAGCTTCAGCATGACCGAAGCCGTTGGCGGCGAATTGTCGCGTACAAAAGCAGACTTTTCCGGTTCGGCAAGATGGACGCGGACAGCCTCTACCCCTTCGATCTGCATGATCGTCAGTTCAAGCTCGCGCTCGCGCGCGGCTTGCAGGCGCTGGCCTTCGACCGTGCGGCTGGCGCCCATCGGCAACTTGTCGATCATCTGCTGACCGGTTTCGGGGGTGGCGAGTGCGCCGTCGGCTGCCGCCACCATGCGCGCTTTGTACAAGTCGTCTTCGCCGACTGTGACTGCGCCGGAATGGTTGTCGATAGCATAGCGAATGGATGCCTTGTCGAGTGCTGCGACAACTTGCGCGCGTTCGGCATCGTTGAGATTGCTGTACAGGATGCGCTGCGATGCCGGAGCCATCTCCAGCCACAACAGCCCGGCCAGGCCAGCTGCAAGAAGGCCGCCAAACCAGGGGAGAGCCCGGCGCACCGGACCCTGGCTGATAAACTGGACAAGCCGCGCAGGCATGCTGCCACCAGCCGGATCGGTCAGTGGCGCCAGAAGCGATTGGCCGGATTGATTGCCGGCGGCAGGAACGAGATCGGCCATGATGGATTACACGCCCAGCTTCATGATGTCCTGATAGGCGGACAGCAGTTTGTTGCGGACTTGCAGCGTGGCTTCGAACGCCACACTCGATTGCTGACGCGCCAACATGACTTGCGCCACGTCGGTCACTTGCCCGGTTTCATAGGCATTGGTGATCGCCTCGGCATGGCTCTGGGTCTGGTTGACATTGTCGAGCGCGGACTTGAGCGCACCGGTAAACGATCCCCCGGCGGCATCGCTCGGCGCGATGCCGGTTGCGGCGTCGCCGGTATGAACTTGTTGGAGAACCTGGCTCTTGCCGATGATCTGCTGGCGCAAGGCCATGATCTCGTGGACACCGGATGCCGCCCCGATGCCCGAGATGCCGCTCATCGACGGCCTCCTGCCACTGCGATCCCAGCCTCACGGAACGAAGCGAGGCGATAGCGCAAGGTGCGTTCGCTGATGCCCAACTGGCGCGCCGCCGCAGTACGGCTGCCGCCGCATGCTTCGAGCGTAGCAAGAATGGCGCGCGCTTCAGACAGTTGCACGATGTTTGACAGGCGTGCGCCTTGCGAACCGGCGGCAACAGCCATCACGGGATCGGTCATGGTGGATTCGCCTGCCACTCGGACAGGGCGGTCAAACACGATATGCTGCGGGCCGATTTCACCGGTGCCGGGCTGGCTGGCCGCATTGCCCATGGCATGGCCGCACAGCAGCAAAGCCCGGCGCACAACATTTTCCAGTTCCCGGACATTGCCCGGCCAAGGGTGAGTGGCCAGCATTTCCAGCGCGGCATCGCCGATCCATGGCACCGGCGTGCCAGCCGGGACATGGCGCAGCATCATGGCAAAGGCCAGCGGCGCAATATCGTCGGGCCGTTCGCACAGCGGACGCAGCTGCATGGGGAAAACATTGAGGCGATAGAACAAGTCGGCGCGGAACCGGCCCTCTTCGACTTCGGCGGGCAAATCGCGGTTGGCACAGGCAATCACCCGCACATCGACTTTGACCGGCTTGGTCGCGCCGATCGGCACGATTTCGCGCTCTTGCAGTGCGCGCAGCAGCTTTGCCTGCAGCGAAAGCGGCATTTCGGCTATCTCGTCCAGCAGCAGCGTGCCGCCATCAGCCGCGCGGAAAAAACCTTCGCTTGCTGCATTGGCGCCGGTGAAAGCGCCTTTCTGGTGGCCGAACAGCATCGCTTCCAGCATCGTTTCAGGCATCGCTGCGCAATTGATGGCGATGAACGGCTTGCTCGCGCGTGCCGATCGATCGTGGATGAACCGGCTCAACACCTCTTTGCCGGTGCCGGTCGGGCCGTTGATCAGTACCGGAATGTCGCTGGCGGCAATGCGTTCGGCCAGGGCCAGTACCGACAGGCTTTCGGGATCGGCGGCAATCGGGCTGCCTGCGGGCATGGTGCAGGCGATCAGCGCAGCCAGGGTCGCTTCGCTGGCGCCATCGGCATATGTCAGGTGAAACCGATCGCTTGGTCCGCGTGCGATCACCGGGGTCATGCCCGGCATACGGCTGAGCCGGACCGTGCGGGCCAGCGGAATCGGGATCGCGGTAACCTCGTCGGAATCGAGCAGATAGACAGGTGCGGCGGGTCCAGGCGAGCCCATCACCACATTCGCACGCTGTGTCAGGCCCCCATGGGCCGCGCGTGCCGCATCGGAAATCTGCAATCCGGTCTGTTCGCGCTTCATCAAAAGTTGCCCCGTCTTAACCATGTCTCGACGAGCCTTTTCGCGCGAAAACGACAAAGGGTCCGGTAATTTAAGCCCCGGAACTACACTAAGTGTAAACCCTGATACCCGGCAATCACTGGCCGGGGAGGGGCTTAAACCCGGCAGCGTTTTGCCGGTCTTTGCCGTGAGAGCCGGGCCAATAGGAACCGACCTGGCCCCCACAGACATTCACAGCATCAAGCCTTTCACCTGGAGACCTTCCATGACCGTGATCAACACCAACATTAACGCTTTGCAGGCATCCAACGCGTCGAACGCCGCGGCGATGATGAGCGCCAAGTCGATGCAGCAGCTGTCAACCGGCATGCGCATCAACAGCGCTGCCGACGATGCTGCGGGCCTCGCCATTTCAAATACCATGACCTCGCAGATCAAGGGGATGACGCAGGCGGTTCACAACGCCAACGACGGCATCTCGCTGGCCCAGACTGCCGGTGGTGGCCTGACCGAAGTGACCAACATGCTGCAGCGTATCCGCGAACTGGCTGTCCAGTCGTCATCGGGCACGTACCAGTCGTCGGACCGCACTTCGATGCAG
>CAIPWG010000084.1 GCA_903868655.1 uncultured Sphingomonadales bacterium | reverse complement strand
AGTTGTAGTTAAAAATGTAGACACAGAGCGGTGGGGTTCGGGAAAACATGAGCAAATTCAACCGAACGGACCTGGGTCAGATCCAGACCGTCATCGGCAAATTCTTTCAGAAATTTGGCATTTTCGTCGAGCAGGGACATGGCATGCCTCGTGTGTTTGAGGAGAAACGATTTCGCGTTGGAAAATCTAGCGCGGATTCTTGGCAGTTTCAGGACGGCACCAGGTCGTGCGGTGTCGCCAAGCCGCTGCGCCGCCTGTCGCATGCTGTCCGGTTGTCTGCAACAAAAAGGGTGGCGGCACCCGGGCTTATTTTTCCAGCAGGCGTGGCATCAGTTGCACAAAGTTGCACGGTCGGTTGCGACTATCGAGCTGTTCGTCAAGGATCTGATCCCAGCCATCTTTTACCGCGCCGTTTGAACCTGGAAGCGCAAAGATATAAGTTCCGCGCGCGACCACCGCACATGCGCGTGATTGAATGGTCGACGTGCCGATGGTTTGATAACTGATCCACCGGAACAGTTCGCCGAAGCCTGGAATATCCCTGGTCTTCACCCGATCGAGCGCTTCGGGGGTGACATCGCGGCCGGTCAGCCCGGTGCCGCCGGTGATCACGACAGCGTCGATTGCAGGATCATCGATCCAGCTGTTGAGTCGAGCCGCGATGATATCAGCATCATCTATTTCGATCGCGCGTGCAGCCAAACGATGACCTTTCCCGGTGACCCGCTCCGCCAAAAGATCGCCTGACGTATCTTCATCGGGGCCACGTGTATCGGAAACCGTCAAAACCGCGATCGCGATCGGTTGGAAAGGTCGAGAAAGATCAATCGCCACGTGAAGCCAACCTTACGTTTGGGGCACCATTGAGGCCAGGGAATTTGGGCCACATGATCTGAACCAGCCCGAGCCGGCTTTCCGACGGGCCGCTCGCCTGACGCTCATACATCCAGTAATTGCGCATGACTGCTGCAACGTAGCCGCGTGTTTCCCAATATGGTATCGATTCCATCCACAACAGCGGATCGCCATGATCGCGGATCTGGGTGTTCCACCGATCAATCGGGGTCGGCCCGGCGTTGTACGCGGCGATGACTTTGGGCAGCAATCCCTGCGTCGCGGGCTTGTCGCGCAAAACTGTCAAATAAGTCTGGCCGAAGGCGAGATTGACATCGGGCAATTCAAGCTGACGATCCCGCCCTTCCATCGTCGGGTCGGTTTTTACCATCAGGCGTGCCGTGTCGGGCCGGACTTGCATCAACCCGCGTGCGCCGGCCGTGCTGGTCGTTTCGGTCCGGAAATTTGATTCCTGCAAGGCATGCGCAAACAGCAACGCGGGATCGACTTTCCAGCCATTGACGGGAACCCATTTGGGCGCGGGAAACCGGGCCGCATCGTCGGCATGAGCGCCGGCGGGCGCATTGTTGGCCATCCACAGTTGTGTGGCAGGTAGACCAAGATCGCGCGCCAGTCGCGACAGCGGCGCATAGAGCGCAGGCTCGCCGATGCGCGCCTGATAGCGCAAGACCTGGTCGGCCAGTCCGTCGGCGCCAATCTCTGCCAATTGCACTGCAAGTCTGACGTTGGGCAGAAGCCGCAGCGTTTGCCAGTCGTCCGCGCTGAAATCAGGGGTTGTCGCTGCAACGGTCTCGCGCAAGCCCAGCGCCTCTGCGGCGAGCATGCCATAAAGTGTGTCGTGCTGCGCAGCAGCTGCGCGCAATGACGCGCTTACTTTTTCGGGCTGGTGCGCACGGAGCCAGGCGCGCGATGCCCAGAAATTGGCGGCTGACGACAGTTCGGCATTTTGGGCCATTCCAGCGGTGCGCGCGAACAAGTCTGCTGCGCCTGCATAATCATCCAGCCGCCATGCCGCGAGGCCCGCGGTCCACATCGCCTCGGCCACCCACGGTCCATTGCAGCCCTCAAACGCCGATTGCGCAATGGTGCGTGCGGTTGCGTCATCGTTGTTGATATAAAATGCCCATGCGACCTTTTGTCGCCATTCGGCGCGCGCCTCGTTCGACAAAGTTGCGTCAATGCCGTCGACCAGCACGCGTGCGCCGATCGGATCGTTGGCCTTGATCCGCACATCGATCGCGCTGGCGATCGTATCGGGCATCGTGCCATCGGCTACGCGGCGGGGCTTGGTCCGCCGCGCCATGGCAGGTTGGGAAAACAAGGGCTGCGCATCGGTGGCCGCTGCGGGGCGGGCAATCGCGCCGCGCTTCGTCGCCAATCGCGCCAACGCGTCTGACCAGGGCAAGTCGGGCGCTTTGTTCATCAGGTCGGTCAATGCGGACAGATCAACATGCGGCGATCCGGCAGCGAGGTAATATTGCGCGCGTGCTGCAGGATGCAGTGGCCCATCGCTGCGTTGATCCAACAGTTGACGCGCGACGGTCCAATCCTGTTTCGATAGCGCGGCAAACAATTGCCGGTAAAAGTCGCGATCTTCCTGCGACAGCAATGTGGGCACAGCCGTGCGATCGGCGCGGGTGCGGAAATAATCGGCCGCAGCCGAACTGGCATGAGCTGGCAAAGATAGCGCCAAGGCCGAAATAGAGCCCAGCGCAAGCAAGATATGGCGCGCGCAGGTCATGCCACGTAGACCAGCATTGCTATGATGTTTGCCGTCTTGATGCCCGTACCCTTTTTTCGTGAGGCAGGTCCGCCGGCTCTGTCATGCCGGCATCCAGTCGAGCCACCGGCTCCACAATCCCGCCTTGAGCGCAGGTCGCGCCGCGATCGCCTCAAGATCGTACACGGTCAGAGCTGGCACTCCCGCGCCTTCATGGTTCATCAATTGTAAATTCGTTGGGTTATTCGTCAGTCCGTTTCCCAAGAGCGTTGAAATGCCGTTTTGACCAAACAGCATCAGCCGTTGGGGACAAACCAAGCCGATATGGTGAACCAACAGGTCGCCCAGGCCGCTGTCGGCCAACGCTGCCCAATCGGGCGCAGTGATTCGTGCGGGCAAGGCGGCCGCGCAATAGACCTGCGCGCGCGTCAGCCCAGCCGCTGCCAGAAACCCATCAAGCAGGCGGCCCGCTTGATCCGACAACAGGGTATCGGCATCCGCAGCTTCGGGCATGGGCACGACTACCATCAAGGCTGCATTCGCGGGTCCGGCGGGCGGTATGCGCCGCGCACCGGGGGGCGCAAGACCGGTCGCATCCATCCACCACGCTGAAAAATCGCCCAAATCCGTGGGCCACGCTGTGTGTCCTCCGGCAAGGGCAATCTTTTCGATCACTTCGGTCGCAGGCTGTGCAACTTTGGGCGCCGGGTGTGCTTTGGTCAGCCAGTCTTGCGGAACGTCGAGCCAGTCACCATCGACCCCGGCTTCGCGCCACCATGCCAAAGCTGCGTCCACGGCCTGTGCCAGCGTCGCCGCGGACAAAGGGCCTGCACCGGCGGGAGTTTGCGAATTGGTTGGAACCATGCTTGTGCTATTGACCTTGGTCGAGACAGCTTTCAAGGCTGACGCATAAATCAATCACGCGATTAAGTCTGTCGGTGGGGCAGGTTAACCGCAAATTTCGAAGACGGAGAGCAGGGAATGAGCGAACGCGAATCAATGCCCTATGACGTTGTCATCGTTGGCGGCGGGCCTGCGGGGCTGGGGGCGGCGATCCGGCTGAAACAGGTCAATCCTGATCTGGCCGTTTGTGTGCTCGAAAAAGGGTCGGAAATCGGCGCGCATATCCTGTCGGGCGCTGTGGTCGATCCACGTGCGCTGGATGAATTGCTGCCCGAATGGCGCACCACGGGCTGTTCGTTGGCCGATAACCCGGTCACTGATAACTGGCACTGGGTGTTGACCCGTACCGGCAAAGTGTCGATCCCGCATTGGCCGATGCCTCCATTCATGTCGAACCACGGCACTTACACGGGCAGTCTGGGCAATTTGTGCCGCTGGTTGGCCGAACAAGCGGGCGAACTGGGGGTTGAAATCTTCCCCGGGTTTGCCGCTGCTGAAGTGCTGTTCGATGAACAGGGCGCTGTGATGGGCGTCGCGACCGGCGATATGGGCATTGGCAAAGATGGCGAGAAAAAGCCGGATTATCAGCCGGGCATGGAACTTCATGCCAAATACACGCTGTTTGCCGAAGGCGCGCGCGGCAGCCTGACCAAACAGTTGAAGGCGCATTTTGATCTGGAGCGCGATTGTCAGCCGCAAGTCTATGGCATCGGCATCAAGGAACTGTGGGATATCGATCCCGAAAAGCACGTTCCGGGACGCGTGTTGCACACGCAGGGATGGCCTTTGTCGGAATCGGATTCGTGGGGCGGCGGGTTCTTGTATCATCAGGCAAACAACCAGGTCGCGCTGGGGTTTGTGACCGCGCTCGATTACGCCAACCCATATGTCTACCCCTATGAAGAGTTTCAGCGCTGGAAGCAGCACCCTGAAATCCGTGCCATTCTCGAAGGTGGACGCCGCGTGTCCTATGGTGCGCGCGCCATCAACGAGGGCGGTTGGCAATCGGTGCCGCAACTGGCGTTTCCGGGTGGTGCGCTGATCGGTTGCTCTGCCGGTTTCGTCAACGTGCCTCGGATCAAGGGCAGCCATACCGCGATGAAATCGGGCATGCTGGCGGCTGAATCAATTGCCGCTGCCATTGCCGCGGGCCGCGAGCATGATGCCTTGCAGGAATATGACACCGCCGTGCGCGAAAGCTGGATCGCCAAGGAACTCAAGCTGGTGCAAAATGCCCAGCCGCTGGTCGCCAAATTTGGTGGCTCCCTAGGCACCGTGTTGGCGGGTGCCGACATGTGGGCACGGGTTTTGCGGGTGAATCCGTTTGGTGGTATGGCGCATCATACCGACGCCGAAGCAACGATGCGTGCCGATCTGTACCGCCCGATCGTCTACCCCAAGCCGGACGGCGTGATCAGTTTCGACCGTCTGACCAATGTCGCCTATTCCTACACCAACCACGAAGAAGATCAGCCGTGCCATCTGGTGCTCGCCGATCCCGACGTGCCGGTGCAAGTGAACCTGAAACTTTACGCAGGGCCCGAAGCCCGTTTTTGCCCTGCCGGGGTTTATGAATTCGTGGGCACAGATACCGGCGATACGCGTTTGCAGATCAACGCGCAAAACTGCGTGCATTGCAAAACGTGTGACATCAAGGACAAGACCCAGAATATCACCTGGGTCACGCCCGAAGGTGGCGGCGGGCCGAACTATCCGAATATGTGACAAACCGCAGGTCTGTCATTGCTTTGGCGTCACTATGACGTTGATCCGGGGTCCAGCTTCTCTCTTCGCGAAGTGCAAGAGCTGAAAAAGCAAGCAGGATGCCGGATCATGTCCGGCATGATGCAAGGGGCGCGGTCGTTCGTATGCCCTCTGTCAGAAAGAGAGTCATGCTCGCCGAGCCAGGGTCCGAAACCGCCTTTGCAAAGATCAACCTCGCGCTGCATGTGCGTGGACGCCGGGCTGATGGCTATCACGAGCTGGAAACAGTGTTTGCCTTCGTCGATGCAGGTGACGCGGTATCGGTAACACCGGCCGCCCAGGATCAGTTGCGCGTTTCCGGAGAATTTGCGGACGCCTTGGGCGATGGCGGCAACAATATTGTTGCCAAAGCTCTCGCGCTTTTGCCGCACGGCCCCGGGTGGACGGTTGACCTCGTCAAGCGGCTGCCAGTGGCGGCTGGGCTGGGTGGCGGCTCCGCGGATGCGGGCGCGGTATTTCGATTGGTCGAACGGCATTTCGGGTTACCCGAAAACTGGCACACGCTTGCGGCCAGTCTCGGTGCCGACGTGCCGGCTTGCGTGCGCAGTGTGGCCGCTCGGGGGCATGGCACGGGCACCGATCTGGGCGAAGTGGCCAACGATCTGGCTGGTGCTCCGGTGCTGTTGGTGAACCCGCGTGTGCCTCTGGCAACCGGACCGGTATTTCGAGGCTGGGACGGGATCGATCGGGGGGCATTGCCTACGGGCGATTTGCGCAGAGTGGCGGTGCATGGGCGCAACGATCTGGAGCCTGGTGCGATTGCGCTCGTGCCTGTTATTGCCGAAGTGCTGGCGTGGCTTGCGCAGACCGGCGGCTGGCTGGTGCGGATGTCTGGATCGGGCGCGACGTGTTTTGCACTTTATGACGACACGAAATCGCGCGACGCGGCGGCTGCAAAAGTACCCGCCGCATGGTGGCATATGGCAGGGATCTTGCGATGAGCGAAGCCTATCGGATTGTCGGCGATCT
>CAIPWG010000083.1 GCA_903868655.1 uncultured Sphingomonadales bacterium | reverse complement strand
CATGATGCAATTTTGAAAACTATTACAAGCTCGCAGATGCTTGAATTTGTTGCAGGTCTTTATCTTGCTATTTTATTCGAGCGCCACAGTTTCGTACGCTTCAAGCTACTTCTGCCAATAGGCTTTTTACTCCTCATGGGATTCGACCTACCAAAATTGCAATTATGGCCAATTTTTGCTGGCATCCCTGCGATCATGGTTATTGCAGGAGCATTAGCTTTTGAAACCGATGGGAAACATACCGAATGGTTCATTCCAAAATTGCTCGGCGACTCGAGCTTTTCGATCTACCTTTTTCACACAACCTTGGGCTTGGGGTTGACTTATAAGATCGTCCCCAGATTGCCGCTAGGCGGCACCCTTCAATTCATAACACTTATTGCACTAAGCATGTCCCTTTCGATTACTACCGGCATCGTGATACATCGACTAGTCGAGAAGCCCCTGACGAGATGGCTGGTCCGTGCAACCAAGACGAGCAATGATCGCGCAATTTCTCATGCCTTGCTGAGACAGGCTGCGGGCCAACCCCATGATCCATAGGCCAGCATCAGCGTTATCGTTTTGATGCTGCTGACGAAAGCGCTTAATTCCCTGATGCAAGTCCGTATACCGCGTGCATTGTCCGGGCCAACTTGCGCATGACGCCGAAGCAAACACTGTGTCAACGTAACGCTCCGATGGCCGAATTCACACCACCCAAAGCATAACTGCTATCCGGCCTTGACGTGCCAAGGCCGTGGATCACGACAGGTTGCGACATAAGCACACATCCTGATGCACTCATGCCGGGAATGTTTTCCAATGTGCGATATTTTTAGCATTATTGAGAACAGGTCGGTTCAGCGGATCACTGCATAGGCTTACCTGCCCGATTTCCGGGAGGAATCGCATGTCGTCGGCAGATGCAAAAAGTATAAAACAACAATTTTCTTTTGCTCTTTTCTGGCTTTCTGTTGTCTTGATTTTTCAAGCGGCTGCTTTTGTATTTGTACAATATGAAGAGCACAAATTAGAACTGCAGCAGCAACTGATGACATCTGTCACGACGCACCAGATGTTTGGCGACATGAAGCACGATGGCATTCAGGGTGATGTCTTTCGCTTTATCGACGCCACCGGACGCGGCGATCGCGCCAAGATCGCCGAGGCGGTTTCTGCCACCAATCAAGATATCGTTGAATTAAACAAGACATACGATTTCGTCTTCGCCCAGACGTATTCAGAACCTTTGCAATCCATTTCTCGCAAAACAGTGTTGGACCGCGACAATTACGCGATCACTGCGCACAATGTGATTGAACGCATCGAGCACAATCCCAACGATTATCATGGTGCACTCGACGCGTTTACGGCTTCGTTCGATCGCTTCGAACACAGCCAGGAAACGCTGATCGAGGCCATCAAGGCAGAGCGAGAGGCTGAAGCCAAGCTGGCCGAAACCCTTTATCTCGCGTCGTTGGCAATCACCGTTCTGGGGATCGTCTGCGTTGGGGGCACGCTGGCCTGGGTCACGCGCTTTGTCATACGCCGAATTGTAAGCCCGATCGAAACTGTCACCGCCACACTGCAACGCATGGCCCACGGCGATTACAGTCAAGCCATCAGCGGCGATGACAAGGGCGATGAGGTCGAACGGATGAGCGCTGCTGCCGCCATCTTTCGGGCCACCGCGTTATCAATGCAACAGGCCGAACTGGATCAGAAGCACGTGGTCGCCGAACTCGCTGCAGGGCTGGAACGCCTGGCTGAAAGCGATCTGGAATATCGCATAGATACTGTCCTGCCTGGACAATACGAACAACTCAGGAACAATTTCAACAAGGCGGCACGATCCTTGGCGCAAGCCATGGGCTCCGTTCGCGTTGGCGCCAATGCTTTGAACCAATCGATTGTCGAAATCCGCAGGGCCGCGGACGATCTGTCGGATCGCAATTTGAGGCAAGCCGCTTCATTGGAAGAAGCGTCCGCCGCGATGAACCAGATCACCGCCAGCGTGGAGCAGACTGCCGCCGGTGCCCACGCGGTGCGCACGACCATCGCCATTGCTCAGCAGGAAGCCGGTAAAGGCGGTGCCGTGGTCACCCGCGCTATCGAGGCGATGGATGAAATCGAACGGTCCACCCAGGAAATCAGCCAGATTATCGGAGTGATCGACGGCATCGCGTTTCAAACCAATCTGTTGGCGCTCAACGCTGGCGTAGAAGCCGCCCGCGCGGGTGAAGCCGGTCGCGGATTTGCGGTGGTTGCAACCGAAGTCCGCGCCCTGGCCCAGCGTTCAGCAGATGCGGCCAATCATATCAAAGGCCTGATCACCAATTCGACCACACAAGTCGGCACCGGCGTTTCGTTGGTCGGTGAAACGGGCGCGATGCTGGGCGCAATTGTCGAACGCGTGGGCGAAGTGACCGCGATGGTCGTGCGGATTGCCGATTCCGCCCAAACTCAGGCGGTCCATCTTGGGCAAGTCAACGCCACGGTCAATGAAATGGACCGTGCGACCCAGCAAAACGCCGCCATGGTGGAACAGACGACCGCTGCCGCCCGGCACCTCAGCGATGAGGCCGAGCAACTGACAGCGCTGGTGAAACAATTCCGTACCCGCGACGTTGAGGCGCGCCAACACGAAGGTAAGGCCCAGCGCCGCGATGCGCTCGCCCAAGCCGGCAGTTCAACTTTTGACCGCACCTTCGACATGGTCGAACCGCGCCGCCTTTCTGCAAGAGGTTGATATCATGACACAACCCAATCATGCAGCGTCTCGCCGGAGCCTGCTGCCGTTTATCCAGAGTGCATTGATCCTCGGCGCATTGGTCATTCCGACCGCGGCTGCAGCATCGCCGATTGCAATGGCCGATCCCGGCCAGATCGCGCTGGCCATGGCAGATTCCAGAATGATGGCAGAGCCTGATCCCGACCCGGCAGGATCAACGTCATTTCCCCAGCCATCGGGCAGTATTGCCGATGCAACGCCCGATGCCAAACGCTGGGCCCTGTTTGGCCAAAGCACGTTCACGGTGATGTCCGAAACAATGGCGCGCATGCCATATTCAGGACCCCATAGCCTGATCGCCAACGACACACGCGAAACTTTTGACGCCACGCTCTATCTCGGCGTGCGACCTTGGTCAGGTGGAGAAATCTGGGTCAATGGTGAAGTCGATCAGGGCTTTGGTATTGGCAACACGATGGGGCTGGCCGGCTATGCGAGCGGTGAGGCCTACAAATTGGGTGCAGCCCAACCCTATACCCGATTGCAGCGCGTGTTTTTACGCCAGACCTTTGCGCTGGGGGGCGAAACAAGCGCGGTTGAAGCCGGAGCAAACCAGATGCCAGGTCGCCAAAGCGCCAATCGGCTGGTGATCACGGCCGGCAAATTTGGCGTGGTCGATGTGTTCGATACCAACAAATATGCCCACGACCCGCGCGGCGACTTTCTTAACTGGGCACTGATCGATTCCGGAGCGTTCGACTATGCGGGCGATCCCTGGGGCTTTTCCTATGGCGCCAGCGCGGAACTCTATGTCGGCGCCTGGACCTTGCGCGCTGGTGCCTTCAACCTGACAGATACACCCGGCGGCATGGCCACCACCACCGATTTCAGCTTTTTGCAATTGGTCAGCGAAGTTGAACACCGCCATATGTTCGGCCAGCACCCCGGCGCGATCCGAGGCGCTATTTGGATGAACCGCGGTCGTCTGGGCCGGTTCGACGATTCCCTTGCGTGGGGCATTGCCAATGCGACCGCACCCGACGTGTCCCAAGTGCAAAACGTGCGCCACACCCGCATTGGCGGATATATCAACGTCGAACAGGAACTGACGAGTACGCTGGGTCTGTTTGCGCGCGCCAGCACAGCTGACGGCAATTATGGCGTGTTTGATTTTACCGATATCGACACGTCAGTATCCGCCGGTCTGTCGCTGGCTGGCAAAAGCTGGGGCCGCCCGGCCGACACCGCCCAGATTGGTGCGGTTGCCAACTCGATTTCAAAAGTCGCCCAGGCCTATTTGGCCGCCGGTGGCGCGGGCGTGTTGATCGGTGATGGCAGTCTTATCCACCCGGGCGCTGAAAAGATTGTGGAGGCCAGCTATTCCTGGCGTCCCAACAGCCACCTTGCAGTAACGTTTGACCTGCAGGGCGTGGTCAACCCGGCTTACAACCGCGACAGCGGACCGGTCGGCATTGTCGGGCTGAGGTTGCACGCCTCTTTTTAAGCAGGTTTTCCAAGACACAACAGCCCTTTGCCCATCCGTCGTCGAACGCCGGATGGGCAAGTTTTCTGAATCCCCTGGTCAGCCGACAGCACCATGACAGTGCTTGTATTTCTGCCCTGAACCACAGGGGCATTGCGCGTTGCGGCTGATATCTTCGTTGGCCCAGGGGTTGCCCGCGCCCGCGGCCTGAGCTGGCCCTTGCGCGCCGATCATGCCCAAAGCCGACGCAGCGCCGGGGATTGGACGGCTGTCATCGTCACCTGTCAGTGGATCGAGGTGGCTGAACAGCGTACCCGGTGTGGTGAGAAAATCGGGCAAGTCGGGCAACGTCATCGTTTCGGGCGCGGTCATGCGGAATTCTGCGGTCATCAGGATGCGCGTCACGTCCTCGCGGATCGCATCGAGCATCTTTTCAAACAGGCCAAATGCTTCCTGTTTGTATTCGTTGATCGGGGTTTTCTGCGCATAGGCGCGCAAGAACACCACCTGACGAAGCGCATCGAGCGTGGCCAGGTGTTCCTTCCAATGGTGGTCAAGCCGTTCGAGCAGGATCGACTTTTCCAGATTTGCCCAACCTTCAGGATCAAATCCGGCGATGCGCGTTTCCATGTAAGCATCGGCGAGCGCGCGAACACGTTCATCGATCACGCTGGGTTCCAGATGATCTTCCTGCATCCATTCATCGATCGGAATCGCCAACCCCAGCACATCGGCGGTGCGGGTCTTCAATCCTTCAACATTCCACTGTTCGGGGTACGATCCCGGCGGGCAGGCATCGCCAACCAGCGCGTTGATCGTATCGCCGCGCATGTCGACCACCACATCGCCCACGGCATTGGCATCCATGATGTCGGCGCGCTGTTCATAAATGACTTTGCGCTGGTCGTTCATCACGTCGTCGTATT
>CAIPWG010000082.1 GCA_903868655.1 uncultured Sphingomonadales bacterium | reverse complement strand
TTGCATCGACAAGCTGTTTTCGCCCGATGGACCGACCGGGCGACTGGGTCTGGTTGAATTCCGCGGGTTTGAGATGCCGCCCGAGCCGCGCATGTCGCTGGCCGCGCAACTCTTGCTGCGCGCGCTGACCGCGTGGTTTTGGCGCGAACCGATCGATGGGCCGCTGGTGCGTTGGGGCACGCAATTGCACGATCGTTTCATGCTGGGGCACGAAGTCTGGGCTGATTTTGCGCAAGTGCTCGATGACTTGCGGCAGGCAGGCTATGCTTTCGATCCAGTGTGGTTCGAGGCGCAGCGCCAGTTCCGGTTTCCCGTGCATGGGACGATTGAGGCCGGTGGCGTGCATCTCGAAATCAGCCATGCGCTCGAGCCTTGGAATGTGTTGGGCGAAACCGGCGCAATTGGTGGCACAGTGCGTTATGTCGATGCCTCGACCGAGCGATTGCAGGTACGCGCCACCGGGTTGGTTCCTGGGCGCCATGTAATCGCCTGCAACGGTCGGCGGGTGCCGATGCACCCGACCGCGGTCCATGGCGAAGGCCTCGGTGGGGTGCGGTACAAGGCATGGATGCCGGCCAATTGCCTGCATCCGCAAATGCCGCCCCATGCGCCGCTGACGTTTGATGTGATCGACATCTGGAACGGACGATCACTGGGCGGCTGTGTCTACCATGTGGCACACCCCGGTGGGCGCAATCATGACACAGTGCCGATCAATGCGTACGAAGCCGAAGCACGACGGCTTGCCCGTTTCCAGCCGCACGGCCATACTCCCGGTCCGATGGCACCGCCGCCATGTGAACACCCGGGGGAATTTCCGATGACGCTCGATCTGCGCCGGGCCGCCTGGGTCTGATCAAGCATTTGGCGACCAAACCGTCATCTCGACCGGCCCGGGCGCGGCTGAAGGATTATCCGGTGGGCGCAGATGCGCTCGACCTTTATCGGCTGGCGCCACCCGAAGTCGCCACGCGTTGGCAGGCCATGGCTGATGGGCTCGGCGCTTTGCGCGAAGAGGCGGGGATACCGGTGGCCGAAATGGTCACACGTCAGATTCAGGAGCTTGGTCTCAGTTTCCGCATGACCGGCGAAGCCGAAGAGCGGCCCTGGCCCCTTTCGCCGATGCCCTTGGTTATTGCCGCGTCGCAATGGGCCGTGATCGAACGCGGGCTGATTCAGCGGGCCGAACTGATCGAGGCGATCACTGCCGATATTTATGGTGACCAACAGCTGGTGGCGCAGGGGCATCTGCCCGCAGCACTGGTGGCCGGCAGCCGGTTTTTCGCGCGCAATGCGATCCGTGCGCGCGATACGGCGGCAGGCAATTGGCTGACCGTTTATGCCGCCGATCTGGTGTGCGGGCCGAATGGGCAATGGCATGTCGAAGGTGATCGGCTGCGGCTGGCCAATGGCATCGGCTATGCTTTGGAAAACCGGTTGGCGCTGTCGCGCAGCACGGGTGCTTTGCTCAGTGATCTGCATGTGCGACGGCTGGCGCAGTTTTTCGCCGAACTGCGCAGCGGCATGGCGCGGGCGTGTACCCGCGAAAGTCCCCGCATTGCGTTGCTGACCCCGGGACGGCTCAACCAGTCCTACCCCGAACAGGCCCATCTGGCGCGTTATCTTGGCTTTCCATTGGTGGAGGGGCGCGATCTGACGGTGAGCGATGATCGGCTGTATGTGCGCACGATTGCCGGGCCAAAGCGGATTGATGGGCTGTGGCGATGGATCGATACCAATGCTCTCGACCCCCTGGCATTCGATTCGCGTAGCGAAATCGGGGTGCCCGACGGGTTTGAAGCCTGGTTGCGTGACGGGGTCGAACTGATCAACGCGCCGGGTGCCGAGGTGCTGGAGGCGCCGGCCTTTGGTGCGTTTCTGCCCCGTTTGTGCGATGTTCTGCGCGGCGAAACTCCGATCCTGCCCAATGTTGCAACCTGGTGGTGCGGAGAACCCGAGCAGGCTGCGACCTTGCGCGACCGGCTCGATGAACTGACTGTCGTTTCGGCTTTCGGACGGAAAGTCGAAGGCTTGCCGGCGGGGCGAGGGATGCCGGCATCGACGCTGTCGAAAGTCAGCCGGGCCCAGTTGCTGGGGGCAATGGAACGCCGTCCACTGGATTATTGCGGGCACGCCATCATGCCCCATGCGACCACACCGGCCTTGGTCGATGAACGGTTTGTACCGCGTGCGTTCACGCTGCGCGCGTTTGTGGCGCGCGGCGCCGATGGGGAATGGACCGTGATGCCCGGCGGGTTTGCGCGCCTGTCATCATCCGACACGGTACTGGGCGGCTGGCTGGGCGAGGGCGATCTGTCGGCCGATGTGTGCATCGTTGATGATGCCGCCCCGATCAGCCCGGCGCCTTCACGGATCACGGAAACACCCAAAGTACGGCGCGGCGGGGGTATTCTTGCCAGTCAGGCCGCCGACAACTTGTTCTGGTTTGCGCGTTATGTCGAACGCGCCGAAATGACTTTGCGGGTGATCCGTGCCGTGTTGGGCAGCATGATCGAAGTCGATGCTGCCGCGGGCAGCAATCCCGAAACGGTCGCGGCGCTGCTCGAACTGTTGGTCGAATGGGGCGCCATCACGCCTGCCAACGCGCGGCTGCCGATCGTGCGGGTGGCGCGTGCGGCGCTTTCTGAAACCGAACTGGCAGGTGGGGTCGGTACGATCTTCGCGCGGTTTCGCGCCGCGGGACTGACCTTGCGCGACCGGTTTACGCCCGATTTCTGGCGGATTGTCAGCCGTCCCTTGCCCTCACTCGAATCCCATCGGCCTGGTGCGTTGCTGCGCGCCGCGCGTGAATTGATCGAACGATCGAGCGCGCTGTCGGGCATGTTGGCGGAAAATTTCAACCGAGGCCCGTCCTGGCGGTTCATTGATCTGGGGCGGCGGATCGAACGCGCGCTCGCGATCTGTGCAACGGTTGCGGCGCTCGGACTGGACGCAGGCGTTGACCAGTCCGAAACGCTGGGGGTATTGCTCGATCTGTCCGATAGCCAGATAACCTATCGCGCGCGCTATCTGACCGGGCCACGCCGCGACCCGGTGCTGGATTTGTTGCTGCTCGATCCCGACAATCCACGCAGCCTGATGTTTCAGGTCAATGCGATCTGCGATCATATTGCGGCACTGCCCAGCCTGAACGAAGACATGATGCCCGAGGTGCCGCTGTTGGAAGCATGCGCCATTCAGGGCACGTTGCGCGGAGTGACGATCGACGTGTTCGACGCCAGCCTGTTGCAAAACACCGAAGACCGGCTGTTGGCGCTGTCGGACGCGATCGCGGCACGCTATTTCCTGCAATACGAAAAAGACCGCCAAGCGAGCGGTGACAGTCTGTTGGCGTGATGCTTTACGATATCTGTCACCTGACTATGATGACCTATGCCAGCCCGGTGCGGCTGGCTCGTTTCAATCTGCGGCTGCGCCCGGCGGCATGGCCGGGGCAAGTGCTTGACCGATTCAGCCTGACCATCGATCCCGTACCGTGGTCGGTTCAGGACGAGGCCGGGCCATTTTTGGTCAATCGCAGCCGGTTGACGATTCGCCGCCCGCTGTCACGGTTGCGGATTGAAAGCCGGTTTCGCGTCGAAGTGTCCGAACCGTCGCTGATCGCGGCGATGTATGTGGGTGAAACCGCCGGTAATGCGTTCGATCGTGCGATGGGTGGGCCGACTGTGGCGCATGTGCGCGAACGCGCAGCGCGCAACCGCGATCTGACCGCGATGGGTCCGGCCAGTTATCTCTATCCCTCACCGATGGCCCCCAGTTCCACCGCGATTGCAGCGTGGTCGGCGCAGTTTTTTCCCACCCAACAGGGGGCCCTGGCAGCAGGCCGCGCGCTGATGCGTGCGATCTACGAAGAATTCACCTATGACGGCACCGCCACGACCACGCGGACTTTGCCCGAGGAGGCGTTTCAGGCGCGGCACGGCGTGTGCCAGGATTTTGCGCATGTGATGATTGTGGCCGCGCGCGCGCACGGCATTCCGGCGGCCTATGTCAGCGGGTATTTGCGCACTATTCCGCCGCCGGGTCAGCCGCGGCTGGTGGGGGCTGATGCCACGCATGCCTGGGCCAATCTGTGGTGCGGGGAAGAACTCGGCTGGGTCGGCTTTGACCCGACCAACGATATGCTGGTGCGCTCAGATCATATTTTTACCGCGATGGGGCGTGATTATGCCGATGTCGCGCCGTTGGACGGTGTTTTTCATGGGGGCGCCGGGCAGACTATGGCCGTGTCGGTCGATGTCGCGCCCGTAGAAGTTTGAGCCGCGTTCAGCGCGGCTTGGTCTTGACGCGCCAGAACAGCATGTGGCTGTCAGGCGCCAGATCGACCCGTTCGAGCCATGGCGGGGTCTGGCCGCGCAGCAATTGGGCCATGAACCCGTTGGGCGCGTCATATTTGTAATTGGCCGGTTCGGGAATGTCGGGGCATACCGCGATCAGCGTGGCGTGGCGCCGGGTGATGATCGCATGGGCCTGGTCCGGCGTGCCAAGGAACGCGGCAATCACATCGTGCATCCCCGCTGCGCCACGATGATGGCCGGTGGCGACCACGCGCTGGTGCGAACGGACCAGAATGTCGGGGCCGATGTCGAGCGGCAGAAACAGATCGGTCGGCGGCAGTCGGTCGAGCGCGCGGGCGGCAACGGGGTAGCTGCATTGCGACACTTGCGGCTGGCCTGACGCTTGAGCATTCCCGCCGCGCAGCGTGGGCAGGTGCGCCCACGCCACCACCGGCAGCGGCGGCATCAGCACGACGAGTATGCCGAGATAGCCTGCGACACGCATCAGCGGGGGCACTGCGCGCAACCGGATAATGCTGCGCAGCACCATCACGCCGGTCGGTATTGCAGCAAGCGCGCAGGCCGTGGCCGAAGCACGGGCAAGTGTCGCTGCGATCAGCAAAGCTCCGGCCAGCACCAGGGCATGATCACCCCACCACGCGCGTTCGCCCGGCGTCCTGGCATCGCGCCACAGCAGCACGAGTGATACCAGGCCCACAAGCGGCACACCGACCGTCTCAATCGCGATGGCGAGCGGCAAGTGCCAGAACGGCATGCCTTCGGCGACGCCTTCGTACCAGAACGTGTAAACCATCGGATCGAGCGCGACGAACGCCCCGCCCCGGCATTGGGGAGCCACGCCGAGGTACAGCGCCAGCGTGGCAGCGCCCGTTGCACCCAGCACACCAAGCGCCAGCGGCCAGCGGCGCGGTGCCACAATGACCAGCACCGCCGTGCCCAGCGCCACGAGCGCGAACAGGGCCAGATGGATCGGTGAGATTTGATCGCAATGTGTGGCGAGATCGCCAAAACCGCGTGTTGCGGCGAAAATCATCAGACTGCCGAGGGCAAGCGCGGCACTGGCGCTGGCCAAACCGGTAAAGCCGGTGCGGCGCGTGAAGCCCCGCAACGCAAGCACGCCCAGAAAAACCGCGGTGATCGGCAAGCCCTCGATCGAAATGGCAAGCAAGGCCGCCAGCGCCAGCCCCACTGTCAGCCCACCACGCCAAGCATGGCGTGCGGCGAGGCCGTTGAGCGCAACGAGTGACAACACGACCTGCCAACCGTGGTGATCGATGCGCAGCGGGGTCATCTGGAACAGCAGCGGGCCACCGATGCCGGTCACCAGGCAGACAATTCCGACAGTTTCGGAATCGAAGAATTTCGCAGTCAGCCGCCCGACCAACATCAGCGCAGCCAGCAGCGTCAGCAGCGGGATCATGACCGCCGTAACCAGTTCGGCCAGGCCTGTGCCCAGCAGTGGACGCAGGATCAGGATCATCGTGGCAATCGGGATATCGACCAGCCGCGACCAATGCATGGGCACACCCTCTGGCGCGGCAATGCGATATTGGTGCAGATCAAACCAGCCCTGTCCCGCCAACAGATCGCGCACTTCGATCAGGCGCAGCGCGTCGTCGGGATCACCGAAGCGTTCGGCGGCAATCATCGGCCAATCGATCACCAGCAGCATGGCAGCCAGGACCAGCCACATCACAACCACGCGCCAGCGCCATGATCCACCATCTGCGGTCAATTTCATCGGGATATCGACCATCGACAAGCAGCCAAGCCTCGTGCGGGGTTGCGGACAAGCGGGTATCACAACACCGACGCGCCGACCCGTTTGCAAAGGCCGGCGCGGTGTGTCGGGTTATCAGGCCGCCTTGCGCGGGCCCTTGGCAATCCGTTCGGGCACATCGCGCAGCGAACCGAGCGCAGCCTGCTGGTCGGCGCTGGGGTCGCGGTGGCCCGGGCGATTGGGCAGCGTCGTGGTTGCGCCTTCGTTGCCGGCTTCGTGGTATTCGGCGTCTTCGTTGACGCACCAGATGTCATAGATGCGGGCGCCGGCCATGATGTTTTCGACGCTGAGCATCGCGGTCATCATCGCATGGTCCTGATTGTTGTAACGGTGCATGCCGTTGCGGCCAACCAGATGCAGCGTCGGATAGGCGGCTTCGAGCTCTTCGCGCATCGCAGCAACATTGGCAGCATATTCGTCGTCGTAGACCGGATAGGCCTTTTCCTGACGGACCACCGCGCCACCGATAACCTGTTCGGGTCGGACCAGCCCCAGTGTGGCCATTTCCTTGGTGGCGAGTTCGATCAGCGCATCGTCGGTCG
>CAIPWG010000081.1 GCA_903868655.1 uncultured Sphingomonadales bacterium | reverse complement strand
TCAATGCCACGGCATTTCGGGTAACCGCCAACGATCACAATGTGCTCAATGGTTCGGCCACACGCACCGACCGGTCCTATTCGGCCCATGGTCTGGAACTCGAAGGGGGGCTGAAACACGGTCCGTTTAGCCTTGCCTGGGGCGCGACATATACCAAGGCAAAGATCACCATCGACCGCCTTGACCCGACACTGACCGGCAAGGAGCCACGCCACCAACCCGCCTTGACCCTGACCGCCACACCGCAAGTCGAACTCGGCATGGCAACGCTTGGCGCCAATGTGGTGGCCATTACCAGCAGCTATGCGCAGGATTCGAACTTGCTCAAGATGCCGGGCTTCACCACCGTCAATGCATTTGCGCAAGTCCGCCCGGCCAAAGGCCTAACTGCCTCGCTCAATGTCAGCAACCTGTTCAACACCATTGGCATTTTCGAGGTCAACCAGAGCGCGGTACCGACCAATGGCATCGGCTTTGCCCGATCCATCGACGGCCGCACCATTTCAGGATCGCTGCGTTTCGATTTCTGATGGCGCGCATTGGCGCACGGCCATGGATCGCTCTTCAAACAAGGCGATGCATAAAAATAGGGCGCGGCATGCAGTTGCCGCGCCCCATAACCATCCTCTCATGCCGTCACTTGCGTGCAAGGCGCGTCACGCTGTTGCAAACGCCTCGATCGGCAGTTCCATAACCGTGTCCGCGCCTGCCTCAACTTCGCGGCGCAGCGATCCAGCCTGCGGAGCAAAGCGGGTGGCCCAGTGGCGCGCACAGGTCAGCTTGGCCTGATAGAACGGCGCCTCGTCGGTGCCGGCGACCAACGCCGCCGAAGCAACCCGGCCCATCTTGAGCCACATCAGCCCAAGCGAGACCACACCGGTCAACGTCATATAGGCGTAGGCCCCGGCACCCAGCGCATTGGGATCGGCCATCGCGTTCTGCATGAACCACATTGTCGCTGCTTTGAGCTCGCCATTGGCCTTGCCCAGCCGCTCGGCCACAATCGCCAGCGCCGGATCAGCTGCGGCTTCGGCCACTTCGTCATCGACCAGTTTGAAGAACTGCTGGATCGCGCGGCCACCGTGCTGCGCCAGCTTGCGCCCGCACAGATCCATCGCCTGCACACCGTTGGCGCCTTCATAGATCATCGCAATCCGGGCGTCGCGCACGTATTGCTCCATGCCGTTTTCGGCAACATAACCATGGCCGCCCCAGACTTGCTGCATGTCCGTCGCGATCTTGTAGCCCATGTCGGTGCCATAGCCCTTGATCACAGGCGTCAGCAGGCTGATCACGTCGTCAGCGGCCAAACGTTCGGCGTCGCTGCCGGCGTGATTCGACAGATCGACCTGGAACCCGCCCCACAGGCTGAGCGCGCGCATGCCTTCGGTGAAGGTCTTGGCATCCATCAGCATGCGGCGCACGTCTGGGTGCACAAACAGCGGATCGGCCTTTTGCGTCGGCTCGGCGGGGCCGGTCAGCGCGCGACCCTGGCGGCGTTCCTGCGCATACACCACCGCGTTTTGATAGGCGATTTCGGCTTGCGCCAGCCCCTGCATGCCCACGCCCAGCCGGGCCGCGTTCATCATCACAAACATCGCGGAAAGCCCTTTGCATTCCTCCCCGACAAGAAAGCCCTTGGCCCCGTCGTAATTCATCACACAAGTCGCGTTGCCGTGGATGCCCATCTTGTTTTCGAGCGATCCCACCGAGACAGCATTGCGCGCCCCCAGCGAGCCGTCATCGTTGACCAGAAACTTGGGCACGATGAACAACGAAATACCCTTGGACGATTCAGGCGCGCCGGGCGTCTTCGCCAGCACGAGATGAATGATGTTGTCCGACAAGTCGTGGTCGCCCGCGGAAATGAATATCTTTGTGCCCGTGACCGCATAGCTGCCGTCGGACTGCGGCTCGGCGCGGGTGCGCAACAGGCCCAGATCGGTGCCGCAATGCGGTTCGGTCAGGTTCATGGTACCCAGCCATTCGCCGGTTACCATGCGCGGCAGATACATCTGCTGCTGTTCGGGCGAGCCTTTGGACAGGATTGCCGAAATCGCGCCGTTGGCAAGGCCGGGATACATCGCAAACGCCTGATTGGCGCTGGCCATGTATTCTTCCATGACAAATCCGATGGCATGCGGCAGCCCCTGCCCGCCAAACGCTTCGGGCGCGCTCAAGGTGGCCCAGCCACCTTCGACATAACGACGATAGGCGTCTTTGAACCCGGTGGGTGTGGTCACGCTGCCATCGGCATGGCGGGTGCAGCCCTCACGGTCGCCAATCTGGTTGAGCGGCGCCACCACTTCGGCCACGAAACGGCCGCCTTCTTCAATCACCGCATCAGTCAGATCGCGGGTTGCATTGGCGAAACCGGGCAAATTGGTAAATCGGTCAAGCCCGATCAATTCATTGAGGACAAACCGCGTGTCGCGGGTCGG
>CAIPWG010000080.1 GCA_903868655.1 uncultured Sphingomonadales bacterium | reverse complement strand
GGCGATTTGCGCGCGACACCTTGTTGGAATTGTCGGGCATGTCGGGAACTACGCGCGCGCTCGAAGAGTGGCCCGGTGCACGTTGCAACCACGATTTCTGCGCACTCGCGCTCAATCGCGCGGGCCATCGCACTGTCTTGCTGATCAGCCGAAGCCACCGTCGATTGAACGAGGAGGGGCTGGCACGGGCCTGTGCGCAAGCCGATATCGTGATCGCAGACCGCGCCTTGTCGGCGCAATGTCAGCCCCGTCAATTGCTGGCTGATGGGCCCATGCTGGCCCGTACCGGGGGCATGACGCTTGATTTGAATACCGGTGCGGTGCGAACGGTTGCACAAGCCATGGATCAGCATCCATGGCTTGTGCCCGTCAGCCATCCGTATCAGTGATAGCGGCGCAGCAGTCCTGCCAGTTTGCCTTGCACTTGCACTTCGCCTGGCGCGTAGAACTGCGGATCATACGCGGCGTTGGCGGGGTCGAGCCGGACCATACCTTTTTCCCGGCGCAGATATTTCAGCGTTGCCTCTTCACCGCGCACCAGTGCCACCACGATTTCACCATCGCGCGCAACATCGGTACGACGGATCAGCGCAAGATCACCATCGAGAATACCCGCCTCGACCATCGAATCCCCCGACACTTCAAGCGCATAATGTTCGCCAGCACCGAGCAAAGCGGCAGGCACCGGAAGCATGGCGCCAATTTCGAGCGCCTCAATCGGTGCGCCCGCAGCAATCCGGCCATGGAGCGGAATTTCGATGACATCGTTGGCTGCCGCAGGGCGCAGCGCTGGAGGAGCTGCGTGCGCCGGGCGTTGCGCCACAGCGGGTGCCAGTGGGGCAGCAGCGCGCGCTGCAGTGCGTGGTGATGCCGTATCAGGCTCGCGGATCACTTCGAGTGCGCGTGCGCGGTTGGCGAGACGGCGGATAAATCCGCGCTCTTCCAATGCAGAGATCAGTCGATGCACCCCGGATTTCGATTTCAGGTCAAGCGCCTCCTTCATTTCTTCGAAAGAAGGCGAAATCCCTGACTCTTCCAGTCGAACCTGGATGAAGCTCAAGAGTTCGTGCTGTTTGCGCGTCAGCATCACCCGGTCTCCCACACATGGAACTGTCGGAGCAGTTCGTGAACGAATGCGGAACGATTAGGCAACCAAATACGGCAAGTCAAGCATTTCTGCGGTTCTGCGCCTTGATGGCTTTGCCCGACTGGAGTTGCTGTGGCCCACAGCGAGGCCGGGCAGGTTCTGGTCGCCGAAAAGTATGGCCTTATCCATGAAATCGGGGCGATGCATGATGGCTGGCAGCCATTTGCGCGGGTTCAATCCCAATCGGTCAGATAGACTGGCACTGGTGTACCAACGGGCGCGGGTGCAGCTCCGGCTGCGCGTACCACCAGCGCATTTGCGCGTGCCAGGGGTGACAATGCGCCCGAATCCTGCAAGCGATCGAGTGTCACCTTGGCACCGTCCCAATGGCCACGCAGAAATTCCATGCGGCTGCCGCCGGGGCCCATCGCGGTCGCGAGCGGTACGTTGATTGTTCGCGGCAGAGGGTTTGCCGCGCCGAGTGCGGCACGCAACAATGGCAACAGGAACAGAAATCCGGTTACCCATGCCGAGGCTGGATTGCCGGGCAGACCCAGAATGATCTGGCGCTTGTGCCGCGCTACAAGCAAAGGCTTGCCCGGCTTTATGCCGACACGCCAGAATTCAAGCTCTGCGCCAAGTGCGGCCAGTGCCGGGCGCATCAAATCGTGATCACCAACCGAGGCACCGCCGCTGGTGACGATCACATCGGCATCGCTGGCTGCTTCGAAAGCCGCAATCAGCGTCTCGAGCTGGTCGGGCACAGGCCCAATGCGGCGCGCTGATACAGGCAATCGCTGGGCCATGGCTGCGAGCATCGGCCCGTTGCTTGCGGGGATCTGGTGCAAAGTGGGTTCGGTGCCAGGTGGCGCCAACTCGTCGCCACCATCGATCACGGCCACATTGACTGAACGCCGCACGGGCAGCAGGTCGTAGCCTGCGGCAATGGCCAGGCCGATGCCGGCGGCATCGATCCGCCAGCCCTTCGGCAGAACCGCATCGCCCCGCGCGAAATCCATGGCATGCGGCCGGATGTGGCGGCCAGTTGGCTCGGGTGGTGTACCGGTGAGGTGTAACGTGGTGTCCTGCGTGTCACTGTCTTCCTTGATCAGCACCATGTCGGCACCGGGGGGCACCATCGCGCCGGTGCTGATCCGGATTGCCTCACCTGCACCAACCTTCCCGTCAAACGGGTGGCCAGCGGCACTTTCGCCGACAAGCTGCCACGGCCCGGGCAAATCTGCGGCACGCAAGGCAAATCCATCCATCGCGGACAGTGGTGCGGCGGGTTGATCGCGACGGGCGGGCAGGGGCTCGGCAAGGAAAAATCCGGCACAAGCGCCCGTTGGCCGCCATTCGACCGGCAGAGCGGGCGCGAGCGAAAGCAGCCGTGATTGGGCCTCGGCGAGTGGCAGGGGGGGTGTTCGTGCGGTCATTGCGCGTCGCTGGCGCGCCAGTGGCCCGATTTTCCGCCGCGCTTTTCGATCAGCCGCACGGTTTCGATGACCATGCCTTTGTCGATCGCCTTGGCCATGTCGTAGATGGTCAGCAGCGCGATCGAAACTGCCGTCATGGCTTCCATTTCCACTCCCGTACGACCAGTGAGCGATGCCAGTGCGGTCGCCGTCACGCCATCGGATTCGAGATCGAAATCAACCGTGACCGATTCCAGACCCAAAGGATGGCACAGCGTGATCAGATCACCAGTACGCTTGGCCGCCATGATCCCAGCGATACGCGCGGTGGCCAGTACGTCGCCTTTGGCCACGGTACCGCTGCCAATCGCGGCGCGTGCTACAGTGTTCATGCGGATGCGGCCGCTGGCAACGGCAACACGGTGCGTTTCGGCTTTGCCGCCAACGTCGACCATCCGCGCCTGGCCTTTGTCATCAAGATGGGTCAAATCGGTCATGACGGAGCCTGTGCCAGACTAGAGCGCAATTGCACAGGGGGTGTCAGCCCAGTGCGGCTGCAATCGCTGCCTTCGCGTGCAAAGCTGTCGTATCGAACAGGGGCACCGGGCTGTCATCGGGACCGATCAGCAGCATGATCTCGGTGCAACCCAAAATGATCGCTTGCGCGCCGCTTGCGACGAGCCGCACAATCACCTCGCGGTAGGCTTGGCGCGATGCGGGTAAGATTTCGCCGGCGATCAGTTCGTCGTAGATGATCCGATGAATGGTCGCGCGATCGATGTCTCCGGGAATAATTGCCTCCACCGCATAGCGTTCGGCCAGCCGGTCGCGGCAAAAAGACTGTTCCATCGTAAACCGCGTGCCCAGCAGGCCGACACGGGTCAGGCCGGCCGCGCGGATCGCAGCGCCTGTCGGGTCCATGATATGAAGCAGCGGGATGGTGCATGCCTTCTCGATTTCGGCAGCACAACGATGCATCGTGTTCGAACAGATCAACAGCACAGCGGCACCCGCCTGTTCCAACCGATGGCTGGCGTCGATCATCCGTGCCGTCTGGCCATTCCAGTCGCCTGCATGTTGCATCGCGGCAAGCTCGGCAAAATTGAACGACCACAACAGCAATTGCGCTGAATGGGTCGGCCCCAGGGCATCACGCACACCCTGATTGATCAGGCGGTAATATTCGGCCGAGCTTTCCCAGCTGGTACCTCCTATCAGCCCGAGTGTTTTCACGAAGGCTGCGTGCCCGTGAGCAACTGGCGCGTCGCGGCAGCTATGTCTGCTTCACGCATCAGGCTTTCGCCAACCAGAAATGTGCGCGTGCCACAGGCCGACAGGCGCACAAGATCGGCGTGGGTATTGATGCCGCTTTCGCCGACGATCAGCGTACCGGCCGGAGCGAGCGGAGCCAGACGCTCGGTCACACCCAGATCGGTGACGAAGCGCCGCAAGTCACGATTGTTGACCCCGATCAGCCGCGATTGCAGGCGGTGCGCGCGTTCCATTTCGGCCTCATTGTGCACTTCGACCAGCACATCCATGTGCTGCTCGCGCGCTGCCGCCTCAATTTCGGCCATCTGTGCATCGTCAAGTGCGGCCACGATGATCAGGATGGCATCCGCACCGATGGCTCGCGCTTCGGCACATTGCCATGGGTCAATCATGAAATCCTTGCGGATCACCGGCACGTCGCAAGCCGCGCGCGCCGCAACCAGATAATCCTCGTGACCTTGAAAATAGGGCGCATCGGTCAGCACCGACAAACAGGCAGCCCCGCCCGCCTGATAGGCGCGCGCATGGTCGGCAGGTTGAAAATCGGCGCGGATCAGCCCCTTTGAGGGGCTGGCGCGTTTGATTTCCGCAATCAACGCAAATCCGGTCGTGGCGCGCATGCGCAGCGCGGCTTCGAATCCGCGTGGCGCGGTCTGTTCTGTGGCGCGCGCATGGAGCGTGGCAAGGCTGGTCTTGGCCTTGCGAAGGGTGACCTCGTCGCGCTTGGTGGCACATATTTCGGCAAGTTTGTCGTTCATATCTATCCTGCGACGGCGGCGATCCAGCAATCGAGCAGGGCTTTCGCCAACCCTTTGTCGATAACTTCTGCGGCTTCTTCGACACCGTGGTGCCAATCGGGTGCTTCGCCCGCGACCATCAGCGCGGCAGCAGCGTTGAACAGCACGGCATTACGATAAGGACCGGTTTCGCCAAGCAAAAGCCTGCGCAAGGCGGCGGCATTATATGTCGCATCACCACCGCGCAGAGCATCGACCGCCGTACAATCCAGTCCTGCGTCGCTTGGCATCACGCGTTGCATGTGCATGACATCGCCTGCGATATCGGCAATCACGCTGCCACCACCGAGGCTCAATTCGTCCAGTCCCTCGTCGCCTGAAACCACGAAAGCGCGCGTTGTGCCGAGCCTGCGCAACGCGTCCCCATAGATCGGCACATAATCGGGCCGCGCGATACCGACCAATTGGCGGGTCACGCCCGCCGGGTTGGCGAGCGGTCCCATGAGATTGAAGATTGTGCGGCGGCCAATGTTGCGGCGGATCGGCATAATTCGGCCGATTGCCGGATGATGCCGCGCGGCAAACAGGAACGCGATACCCAGATCGTTCAGAGTCGCCTCGGCGGTTTCGGCCGCCCGATCAAGATTGAGCCCGAGCGCTTCGAGTGTATCAGCGGCACCAGCTTTCGAACTGGCTGCACGGTTGCCATGTTTGGCCACCGGCACGCCGCAAGCAGCGACCACCAGACTGACGGCAGTCGACACGTTGAGCGTGTGATGCCCATCACCCCCGGTGCCGCAAACATCAATCGCGTTGTCCGGCGCCCCAACCGGGATCATCCGTGCGCGCATGGCTCGCGCTGCCCCCGCAATTTCGGACGCGGTTTCACCCCGGTCAGACAGCGCGATCAGAAAATCAGCGATTTCCGCATCCCCGATTTCGCCATCGAGCACCGCGCCAAACGCAGCTTCAGCCTCGGTTTCGGTCAGCGGGGCTGGGTTAACCGCGGGCAGCGCGCTCATAAAGCGAGGTCGCGCGGCGCGATCCCGCAAATCCTGAGAAAATTCGCAATCATCGCGTGACCGTGTTCGGTGGCTATCGACTCGGGATGGAACTGCACACCATGAATCGGTTTCGATACATGGCGAAAGCCCATGACGTGGTCGTCATCCGACCGCGCATTCACCACCAGATCATCGGGAATGTCGTTGACGATCAGCGAGTGATAGCGTGTTGCCAGAAACGGCGAGGGGATATCGGCAAACATTCCGGTGCCATCATGTGTGACCGGGCTGGTCTTGCCGTGCATCAGC
>CAIPWG010000079.1 GCA_903868655.1 uncultured Sphingomonadales bacterium | reverse complement strand
GTGCGCATCCTCAAGGCATTGAACCAGGTCGCACCATGGCTGGTGCGCCGGATCATGATAGGGTTCTAACCCGGGCGGCGTGGACAAATTCCGCAACGCCGCCAGCCCCTTTTTAAAGACAACCCCTTTGGGGCTGGACCCAAAGCGGTTGCGTTGCGGAATTCGTCTACGATGGCTAGATTCCTGCGTACCATTGGTAATCGTGGTTATCTTCCCAATATCCGCCTTTGCCGCCGTAGAGACCTGACAAGCTGTCTACAGCGTGGATACGCATCACGTATTTGGCCTGTTTGTAGCCGAGCTGACGCTCAACCCGCAGACGCAGCGGGGCGCCGTGGCCGACAGACAGCGGGACCCTGTTTAGGCTGTGCGCCAGAATGGTCTGGGGGTGGAAAGCGTCAACCAGATCGATGCTTTCGTAATAGGGTTTGCCTTGATAGGTGTCCGCACAATGAAACACGATGTACCGTGCGTGGGTCAACAAGCCCGCCTGGCGCAGCAGCAGCCCGAGCGGAACCCCGGTCCATTCGCCAATTGCGCTCCACCCTTCGACGCAGTCATTTCGGGTGATCTGGGTGCGTGACGGTGCTGTGCGCAAGTCGTTGAGAGACAGCCGCAGCGGTCGCGTCACCAGACCATCAACCACCAGCTGCCAATCGGCAAATCGGGAAACCACGTGTTGGTTGTAGCTCTCGCCTTCTGGCCGCACCGAGCCATTGACCCGGAACACCGGTGACAGATCGGCACGGGTGAATTCGGGAGCCAACGCTTGCCGGTCTGAAACGAGCCAGCGTTGCGCGCTGCGCGTCGCCTTTTCACCCAAGGACAGGACGTTGCGCACCTGCGGGGCCGAGGCAATGCGGTCGCAACCTGCGAGCATCAGGCTTCCGCCACCGACCAGCATCGTGCGGCGTGTGATGATAGTGCTCATGCAGCGCCTCCCGCGCCGGGGCGTTCGGGTGGCAGGCGGAACCAGCCGGTGATCATCGAACGCAATTCGTTGAGCGGCCCTGCCAGAACCACCATGGTGAGGTGGACAACGATGAACAGAGCGAGCGCTGCTGCACAAATGAAATGGACCGAACGTGCCGATTGGCGCCCGTCAAACAGTGACAACAGCCACGGCCATGCGGCGTCCATCGTTGGGGACATCGCCAGACCAGACAGGATCATGGCTGGCAGGCCCAGCCCGAGCACGCCAAGGTAGGCGATTTTCTGCAAGGGATTGTAGTGCCGCGCCGCTTCGCCCCGGGGTAGCCGCAAGCGGGCATGGTCCTTAATATCGTGCCACAAGGACGACAGCTTGGCCTCTTCAATCTTTAACATAAGATCATGCCATAGGTGTTTGGAAATTATGGCATAAAACATAAAGACCAACCACCCTATTCCAAGCACCCAGGCAAAGAAGAAATGCCATTCGCGCGCCATCGGCAGGTTGTAATGCGTCGGAATGGTCACAAGCGGGGGGAACGCCTCGGCAGTGCCCATCGCATAGCCCAGCACCCCGGTGGTCGGGATGGTCAAACCGGCGATGGTCAGGAAACCCCGGGTGCCATGATTGCCGATTTCAAACCACGCGTGATCGGGATTGGCACCAAACGCGCCCCAATAGAGCCGGGGATGTGCGTTGAAGATCATCATGCCGCTCATCAACATCACGAACAGCGCAAAGGCATTGGTCCAATGCCATAAGCGGACCGGCAAGCGGGTGCGGTAAATCAGGTCCGTATCGGGCTCGGGCATCGCTGGCACCTGTGATTAGGGTTTTGGCAAGGCGGATGAACGCCGCACTAACTTCCCTTACTTCGGGGTAAATGGCCAGCCGGTTACACGGGTGAACGTAACAAATTCGCATACGTAACGCGCCTGCGTTGCGCCAACTGGTGACTTTGTGCCGTAACGGGTAACGCTGCCTGTATAAGCGCGCGCACGATCCACCAGATCTTGCGTCCGTTACTAACAACTGTCCGACTGTCCCATGCGTGCGTGCCGCGACGTTCGACGATCCGCGCGATATCGCCATAGATTCCCGCTGCGGCCAAAATTGCCCAGCGTTGACGAAACGCCAGTCGGCGCGCGCCAATACGCGCCGAAGCCTCATGCGCGGCGGCCTGCTGGCACATACGCTGCGCGATCGAAGCAAGCGCGGCCCGGTTGCGTTGCCGCAGTTCTTCACCAGGCGCGATGCCTGCCTCGGCAAGCCATTCGGCCGGTACGTAACAGCGCTGCGCGGCGTGATCTTCGGCCAGATCACGCGCGATATTGGCCAATTGAAACGCGAGGCCCAGGTCGCAGGCGCGTTCCAGTATTGCAGTATCATTGGGATCGATCCCCATGACTACCGCCATCATCACCCCGACAGCCCCCGCCACATGCCAGCAATAACGCATCAAATCGTGCTCGTTACGCGGGCGCCAGCCTACGGCATCGAGCGCAAAGCCGGCGATAACCGCGTCGGTCATGGCTTGAGTCAACCCTGTCTCGGCCGCGACTATGCCCAAGCAGTCAAACGCGGGATCGGTTGTGGGAAGCCCCTTGAGCGCCCGCGCGGTCATCGCGCGCACTTCGGCCAGTCGCAACGTTACGTCAGACTGGTCGCCCAAAGCACCGCCCAGTTCCTGCCCATCGATCAGATCGTCGCAACGCCGGCACCAGGCATAAAGCAACCAGACGCGTTCGCGCGTCGTGCGATCAAACAGCCGACTGGCGGCGGCAAAGCTTTTGGACCCCTTACCGATCATCGCTGCTGCCACGATGACGAGTTGGTCGCGCCGATCCATGTTACGTTACAACTCTTCAGGCTTCATGGCGAAGATCGGCACATGCGGCGTGTAGCTGATCATCCGGTTCAGCAAGAGGTCGAGCACGGGCTCGGCCAAAATGATCCCGGAATGCAACGGACGCACGAACCCGGTAACTGCCATCTGATCGACAAAAGCCAGAAGATGGTCATAGAACCCGAACGCATTGAGTAGCCCGATGGGTTTTGCGTGATAGCCCAATTGCGCCCAGCTGACCGCTTCCCACAATTCGTCCATCGTACCTACGCCACCCGGCAACGTTAAAAAGCCGTCGGACAGGTCGGTAAATGCCTGTTTGCGCGCATGCATGCCCGTTACGATACGCAAGTCCGTACAACTGGGATTGGCGATTTCCGCCACTGCCAGGGCTTCGGGGATCACACCGATCACCTCGCCGTTGGCATCCAGCGCGCCTTGGGCGATTGCGCCCATCAGCCCACGCTTGCCGCCGCCATACACCACGCCAATATTGCGTTGCGCCAAGGTTTGGCCAACTTCGTAAGCTAACGCTACGTAACGTTCATCAGCTGGTGTGGCCGACCCGCAGTAGACTGCGACACGTTTCAAGCAAGATCCTCCACCATCAGCTTCGCGGTCGCCTTGGCGCTTCCTACGACCCCTGGGATGCCAGCCCCGGGATGGGTGCCAGCGCCGACCAGATACAGGTTCGGGATGGCATCGTCACGGTTGTGCGCGCGGAAAAATGCGCTTTGCGTTAGTAACGGCTCAAGACTGAACGCGCTACCCAGATGCGCGGCCAGATCCTGCGTGAAATCAGACGGTGTGTAATGGAATTTCGTAACGATACGGCTGTGAATGTCGGGAATCAGGCGCCGACCGATTTCATCGAGCACGCGTTTTTCGAGGATCGGTCCGATCTCGTCCCAATCAACCGGCAGCTTGCCAGTATTGGCGACCGGGACCAGCGCATAAAATGTGCTCATGCCTTCGGGCGCCATGCTTGGGTCGGTCACCGTGGGGTGGTGCAGATAGATCGAGAAATCTTCTGGCAGGACACCGTATTTGTAAATGTCGTCCAGCAGGCCTTTGTAACGCGGCCCGAACAGGATCATGTGGTGCGCAATGCCCGGCCAAGTGCCATTGATACCGAAATGCACGACAAACAAACTGGGTGAGAAACGTTTGCGTGTCAGCGCCTTCGCGTGGCGCTGGGCATAGACGTTGTCACTCAGGAGATCGCGGTAAGAATGAACCAGGTCTGCGTTCGACGCCACGGCGTCAAAATTGGCATGCCATCCGCTGGCGGTGGTGACGCCGGTCACGCGGTTGCCCAGCGTTTCGATGCGTGTCACTGCATCGCCAACCCGCATTGTGCCACCGATCCGTTCGAAATGCCGGATCATGCCAGCGATCAAGCGGTTGGTGCCACCTTTTGCCCACCACACGCCCCCATCTTTTTCCAGCTTGTGGATCAGCGCATAAATTGCGCTGGTCGTCATGGGGTTGCCACCGACCAGCAGCGAGTGAAAGCTGAATGCCTCGCGCAGTTTTTCGCTTTCGATATATTTCGAAACCATCGAATAAACCGAACGCCAGGCCTGATACCGCATCAGCGCCGGTGCGGCCTTGATCATGCTCGCAAAATCGAGAAACGGTACCGCGCCGAGCTTCACATAGCCTTCGCGGAACACACCGGCCGAATATTCCAGAAATTCTTCGTACCCGGCAACGTCACGCGGATTGATCCGCGCAATTTCGGCACGCAACGAAGCATCATCGTTCGAATAATCAAAATTTGTACCGTCAGGCCAGTTCAGCCGGTAAAACGGCATGACAGGCATCAGTTCCACATCCTCGGCCATGCGGTGCCCGGTCAAGCCCCACAGTTCCTCGAGGCAGGGCGGGTCGGTAATGACGGTTGGTCCGGCGTCGAACGTGAATCCGTCGCGCTCCCAGAAATAGGCGCGGCCACCCGGCCGATCACGCGCTTCGATCACGGTGGTGGCGATCCCTGCCGATTGCAGACGGATCGCCAAGGCCATCCCGCCAAATCCCGATCCGATGACACAAGCCTGCTTCATCGTAACAACTTCCTTGTTTTGAGACACTGTCTTGTCATCCCATGAGAGCTTTGGGGCGCGCGCCCAATCCTGTCAGCACGCCAAGCGCCGCCCAGACCGGCACCGGCGGCGCGCCGGCAAGAATGCGAACCTGATCGGCTATGCTGGAATGCCCGGCATAAAACCGCTCGATCAACCGCGGGCTCAGGCGATAAAACCGTTGCATCACGCGAAAGCGCTGTTCAGGTTTGGCTGCTGCGAACAGCAACGCCGTCAGCATGCGATAATACCAATTGTGATCCCAATGGCTTCGCGCATATTTCTGAGAGAAAGATTGAAGCATTGCTGGGCTTAATTCAGGCAATTTCGCAAGTGCCAGGGCAAAGCGGTGCGCATCGGGCAGCGAATAGCTGGTCAACGGATGAAACAGCCCCGCACGGCTGCCGGCAAGCGGGGCATCGCCACCGCCTGCTGCGCGCAAAACGTCCAAGTCGCCGCCGGCCACGACGGGCAAAACGCCCTGTTCTTCCGCTAATATGGCAACAATCTGCCACCCTTTGGCAACTGCATAATTGGCGATCCGTGT
>CAIPWG010000078.1 GCA_903868655.1 uncultured Sphingomonadales bacterium | reverse complement strand
CGGTTCGGCGATCAGCACGCGGTCGCGCAACACGGGATCGGCTGCAATCTCGGCAAAGATTGGTGCATCTGCCGCAAAGCCCGGCCCGCGTGCCATGATCGTAGCCAGATCAAACCGGAACCCGTCGACCCCGGCATGACGGACAAAATGGCGCAAGGTATCGAGCACCAGCCCCCGTACCGCCGGATTGGCAAAATCAAGCGTATTCCCGCACCCCGTATCGTTGATCAGCGTGCCATCAGGGGCATGGGCATAGGCCGCATTGTCCAGCCCACGCAGCGCCAGCACGCCCCCGTGGATATCGCTTTCGCCGGTGTGGTTGAACACCAGATCAAGGATCACCCCGATGCCCGCCGCGCGCAACGCCGCCACCGTCGTGGCCAGCTCGGTAAGCCCGCCGGGGCACAGACGCGGATCGAGCGCCATCGGCACCACCGGGTTATAACCCCAGGCATTGCGCAGGCCCAACGCGGGTAAATGACGTTCGTCGATAGAGGCCGTGATCGGCATCAGTTCGACCGCAGCAACCCGCAGCCTGGTCAGATGCGCCAGTATCGCGGGATGTGCGAGTGCCGCAACCGTGCCGCGCTGCGCTTCGGGCACATCGGGATGCAGGTAAGTGAACCCGCGCACATTGATTTCGTAAATCAGACCTCCGGGCGTGAACACCGGTGGGGCAGACGGCACCTCATGCCATGTTCCGGGTACGATCGCGCGCGGCACAAGATGCGCCGTATCGTTGCCGAATTTCGCCAGCGCCGGGTCCTGCCGGAATGGACGATCCAGCTCGGTTGCGTGGGGATCGACCAGCAGTTTGGCCGGATCGAACCAAAGCCCTGCCTCGGGAGCCCAGATGCCAGCCGTGCGAAAGCCATAACGAGCACCCGTCAGATTGCCGGGCATTTCGCATACCCAGTCATCGCCATCGCGCAGCATCGCCGTCCGTTGTTCGCCCTCGGCGCCGAATACGCAGAGCCATACGGCCTCGGCGCGCGGGCTTCTGACCCGAAACCGGGTCGTATTCGGCCCGGCGCAAGTGTTCACGTGATCACGCTGGGGGCGGTGCGGCCAGTATGCCGGGCAATTCCGGCCAAAGCCTCGGCGGCGGCGATCAGATCGGCCAGCATATCTCCGGTATCGCGGTCGAGCGCACCATCGGCGGGCTCATAGCGTTCAAGATAGACACGCAATGTTGCGCCTTCGGTGCCAGTGCCCGACAAGCGGAACACGATGCGTGACCCGCCTTCGAACAACACCCTCAGTCCCTGATTGGCGCTGGTCGAATGATCGACCGGATCGAGGTAGGAAAAACTGTCGGCAACGGCGACGGTCAAAGCGCCGAAGTTCGCACCGGGCAAGGCGGGCAGGCGGGTTGTCAACTCGGCGATCAGCGCGTCGGCGGCGACGGTGGGCAACGCTTCATAATCGTGCCGTGCGTAATAGTTGCGGCCATACGTCGCCCAGTGTTCGCGCGCCAACCCATCGACGCTCACGCCGCGCACCGCCAGAATATTGAGCCACAGCAACACGGCCCACAGCCCGTCCTTTTCGCGCACGTGATCGGACCCGGTGCCTGCGCTTTCCTCGCCGCAAATCGTGGCCATGCCGGCATCGAGCAAAGTGCCGAAGAATTTCCAGCCGGTCGGAGTTTCAAACACCGGAATGCCAAGGGCGTGTGCCACATGGTCGGCGGCGGCGCTGGTCGGCATCGAGCGGGCAATGCCTTTCAGGCCCGCAGCATAACCCGGTGCGCAATGCGCATTGGCGGCGAGCATCGCCAGACTGTCTGACGGCGTGATGAACCGTGCCCGGCCGACAATCAGGTTGCGATCCCCATCGCCATCCGATGCCGCGCCAAAATCGGGTGCGTCGGGGCCGAACATCGTATCGAACAGGTCTTTGGCATGGACCATGTTGGGGTCGGGATGGTGTCCGCCGAAATCTTCCAGCGGAATACCGTTCTTGACCGTGCCTGTCGGAAACCCGAGCCGATTTTCGAGAATTTCCTTGGCATAAGGCCCGGTTACCGCGTGCATCGCATCGAACGTCATGGTCAGCCCATTGGCGACGGCGCTGCGGATGATCGCAAAATCAAACAGCGTTTCCATCAGATCGGCATAGTCGGTTACGGGATCAATCACGCTGACAGTCAGGCCAGCCACGGTCGTATCACCCACAGTGTCCAGATCGACGTCGGTGGCATCGACTGTCAGCCAGCGATCGATCGTCTGGGTGCGGGCATAGATGGCCTCGGTTACCGCTTCGGGGGCGGGGCCACCGTTGGCGATGTTGTATTTGATGCCGAAATCTTCATCGGGCCCGCCGGGATTGTGGCTGGCCGACAGGACCAGTCCTCCGCTTGCACCATATTTGCGAATGATATGGCTGGCTGCGGGCGTCGACAGAATTCCGCCCCGACCCACCAGCACACGACCATAGCCATTGGCGGCGGCGACGCGGATTGCGATCTGGATGACAGCGCGGTTGTGATAGCGCCCATCGCCACCGATCACCAAGCCCGAGCCCGGCGCACGTTCGACTACGTCAAACACCGATTGAATGAAATTCTCAGCGTAATTTGCCTGGGCGAACACCCGCACTTTTTTGCGCAGGCCCGATGTCCCTGGCTTTTGTCCGGCAAACGGGGTCGTGGGAACGGTGATTGTCATCGGGCCTCCAACAGGCTTTTGTAAAGGTCGGCATAAGCCTTGCCGCTGCGACCCCAGGAAAAATCGCTTTTCATGCCCGCCCGCTGGATCGCCTGCCAAACCGTGGTCTGGCTGTGCAGCGCGACAGTACGGTCGATCGCTTCGGCCAAAGCCTCGGGCGTAACCGCGCCAAACTGGATCCCGGTTGCTGCCCCTGCGGCAACTGCGGCCAGATTGGCATCGATCACCGTATCGGCCAGCCCTCCGGTACGCGCCACCACCGGCACGCAGCCATAAGCCAGCCCATACAATTGGGTCAGTCCACAAGGTTCAAACCGGCTGGGAACAAGGATGGCATCGCCACCGCCCTGCAAGCGGTGCGACAGGCCTTCATCATAGCCGATGCGCACACCGACACGTCCGGGATGCCGCGATGCGGCGCCAACAAAGCCGGCTTCCAGCGCTTTGTCGCCCGAACCCAGCATCGCGAGCCGCGCGCCGCTGGCGGCGAGGTGATCGATAACATCAAGCAGGACATCCATGCCTTTTTGCCAGGTCAAACGGCTGATCACCACGAACAGTGGTCCGGCCCCGGGCTCAAGACCAAATTCAGCCTCCAGCGCGGCGCGATTGGCGGCGCGGCGGCCAAGTGTGCGCGCGGTAAACGGCGAAGCAAGGTTTGGATCGCTCGCCGGGTTCCAGTCGTGCGTGTCGATGCCGTTGACAATGCCGTGAACCTGCCCCTGGCGCGTGCGGATCAGCCCGTCGAGCCCCATGCCGAATTCGGGATCGCGGATTTCGGTGGCATAAGTCGGGCTGACCGTCGTGATCGCCCAGGCCGCTTCAAGCCCGGCTTTCAAGAACCCGATCCCGCCGTGGTATTCTACGCCGTTGATCGCCCAGGCTTCTTCGGGCAGGCCAAGTTCGGGAAACAGCGTGCGCGGGAAATGCCCCTGAAACGCCATGTTGTGGATGGTCATGATCGAAGGCGGGGCCTTGCCCGCGGGCGCAAAACGCAAAAACGCGCCTGTAAGACCAGCCTGCCAGTCATGCGCATGGGCAATGTCAAACGTCAGCCCGCGCACAGCACCACTCGCCAGATCGGCGGCGGCACGAGCAAACGCGGCAAAGCGCAAGCCGTTGTCGGCCCAATCGCGGCCCGTGGCATCGCCATAGGGGCCGCCATCGCGCTGGAATAGCCCGGGCGCGTCGAGGACGAGAAGCGGATTGGCGCCGATCAAGCCTTTGATAAGCCGTGCGGGCTGGCCCAGCAATGAAGGCCAGGTGTGCACCGCGCGGGCCTTGCCGAGGTTGGCCATGACCGCACGATAGCCGGGCAAAAAGGTCGTCATTGCCACATCGTGTTGCGCCACCGCCCCGGGCAAGGCGCCCGCGACATCGGCCAGCCCCCCGGTCTTGATCAACGGCACGGCTTCGGACGCGATCGACAACACCCGGATCGTCATGACATCAGGTCCTTTGTGTCAGACACAGCATCAGTTTTTCTCGGCGAGCTGTTCCAGCATGGCCTTGGTGATCAGGCACACACCGTTTTCGGTACGGCGAAACCGCTTCGCATCCAACACCGGGTCTTCGCCCACGACCAGCCCTTCTGGAATGCGAACGCCCGAATCCAGGATTACGCGTTTCAACCGCGCACCCCGCCCGATATTGCAATAGGGCAGGATCACACCTTCTTCGACCGAGGAAAACGACCCCATCTTTACGCCTGTAAACAGCAGGCTGCGCCGCGCCAGTGAGCCCGATACGATGCAATCCTGGCTGATCAGCGATGAAATGGCCATGCCGCGCCGGCCATCCTGATCGTGCACGAATTTGGCCGGGGCCGCGACGACCTGGTCGGTCCAGATCGGCCAGTCGCGGTCATACATGTTGAGCTTGGGTACAGTGTCGGTAAGGTCGAGATTGGCCTCGAAATAGGCATCGAGCGTGCCCACGTCGCGCCAGTATTCTTCGATCTCGTCAGCGGCACGGATGCAACTGTCGGTGAATTTATGCGCCACGGCTTTGCCGTGCTTCACGATATAGGGGATGATATCGTTGCCGAAATCGCGGCTCGATCCGGGCGTTATCGCATCACGGCGCAACTGGTCGAACAGGAACTGGGTTTCGAATACATAGATGCCCATCGATGCCAGCGAGTGCGCGGCGTCACCCGGAATGGTCGGCGGGTCGGCAGGTTTTTCCACAAATGCGGTGATCTGGCTGGCCTCGTCCACCGCCATTACGCCAAAGCCAGACGCCTCATTCTTGGGAACCACCAGGCAACCAATGGTTACATCCGCACCCGAATTGACATGCTGTTGCAGCATCAATTCGTAATCCATCTTGTAAATATGGTCGCCGGCCAGAATGACCATGTATTTGGGCGCATGGCTGGCGATGATGTCGATATTCTGGAAAACGGCGTCCGCTGTGCCTTCGTACCACATCAGTTCTGACACGCGCTGCGAAGCGGGCAGAATGTCAAAGCTTTCGTTGCGTTCGGGGCGCATGAAATTCCACGCGCGGTTCATGTGGCGGATCAGCGAATGCGCTTTGTACTGGGTGGCGACGCCAATGCGACGAATACCCGAATTGAGCGCGTTGGACAGGGCAAAGTCGATGATGCGGCTGACGCCGCCGAAATAGACCGCCGGTTTGGCGCGATTGTCGGTCAACTCCTTCAACCGGCTGCCGCGTCCCCCTGCCAGTACATAGGCCATGGCGTCGCGTGCCAGCGGTTGTCCTTGCGTCCTGTCTCTCATTGCGCCGCCTCTTCCGTTTTTCAGATTTATGCCTTGCCGATATATTCGAACATCACGGTCGCCAATGGCGGCAGGACCACCATCGCGGCGCCGTCTTGCGCGGTGACCGCGCCCATATTGCCTTGCCCCGACCCGCCATATTGCGTTGCATCGCTGTTCAACACTTCGCGCCAGGTACCGTCATGCGGCAATGGCAGCCGGTAATGGCCATGCATGACCGGGGTGAAGTTGCTGACCACCGCAACCGGGTTTTCGCCGGGTGCTTTGCGCAACCAGGCAAACACACTGGCGGCGGCATCATCGACCACCAGCCAGCCGAAGCCTTCGCCTTCGCAGTCGCGCGCATGCAGCGCAGGCAGGCGGCGATAGGCATGGTTGAGATCGCGTACCCAGGCCTGCATCCCGCGGTGCGGGGCATGAGCCAACACGTCCCAATCAAGCTCGCGTGCTTCGCTCCATTCGCGCGACTGCGCAAATTCCTGGCCCATGAACAGCAGTTTTTTGCCCGGATAGCCCCACATCAAACCATAATAGGCGCGCAGATTGGCGAATTTCTGCCATTCGTCGCCACTCATCTTGTTGAGCAGCGAGCCTTTGCCGTGGACCACTTCGTCGTGGCTCAACGGCAGAACAAAGTTTTCCGCGAAAGCGTAGACCAGACCGAACGTGATCTCGTCATGATGGTATTGCCGGTGTACCGCGTCACGCGCCATGTATTGCAGCGTGTCGTGCATGAAGCCCATGTTCCATTTGAAGCCGAAGCCCAGACCTTTTTCATGCGCGGGCAGGCATACACCCGGCCACGAGGTGCTTTCTTCGGCCACAGTGATGACACCGGGATGACTGCCATAGACTGCGCGGTTCATCGATTGCAGAAAATGCACCGCTTCCCAGTTCTCGCGCCCGCCTTCGGCATTGGGTATCCATTCGCCGTCCTTGCGCGAATAATCGCGGTACAGCATTGAGGCGACTGCATCGACGCGCAAGCCATCGACATGATAGACTTCGGACCAGAACAACGCGTTGTTGACCAGAAACGCTTCAACCTCGTGCCGCCCGAAATTGTAGATCGCGGTGTTCCAGTCGGGGTGAAAGCCCTTCCGCGGGTCGGCATGTTCGTACAAACTGGTGCCGTCGAACCTGGCAAGCCCGTGGGCGTCGGTCGGAAAGTGTGCCGGCACCCAGTCGATCAGCACACCGATCCCGGCGCGGTGCGCGCCGTCGACAAACCGCGCAAAGCCATCGGGCCCGCCGAACCGCGCAGTTGGGGCATAGAGCCCGGTGGTTTGATAGCCCCAGCTCGGATCATAGGGATGTTCGCTGACCGGCATGAATTCGATATGGGTGAACCCCATGTCGACGACATAAGCGATCAACTGCTCAGCCAATTCGTCCCAGCTTGGAAACTCGCGGTCGGGTGGCCGCCGCCATGATCCGGGATGGACTTCGTAAATGGAAATCGGCTGGCGCCGGGCGTCGGTTTGCGCCCAATGCGCGCGGTGCGCGGCATCGCCCCAAGCCGGCTTTCCCGGGTGGGCCACGATCGATGCCGTCGCCGGGCGCAGTTCCGAGGCAAAGGCAAAAGGATCGGCTTTCAGTGGCTGGATTACGCCGTCGGGGCCGGTGATATGGTATTTGTAGGCGCGGCCAAGCCCGATGTCGGGAAGGAAGATTTCCCAGATCCCGGTATCGCCACGGTGGCGCATGGCGTGGCCACGCCCATCCCAATCGTTGAAATCGCCAACCACCGCCACGCGCTGCGCATTGGGGGCCCAAACCGCAAAGTGCACCCCGGTCGCGCCTTCGTGATCAAGGACATGCGCGCCCATCTTGTCAAACAGGCGAAAGTGGGTGCCTTCGCCGATAAGATAGTCGTCGGTTGGCCCGAGCACGGGCCCGAAGGAATAAGGATCGGTGATCCACCATGTGTGAACGCCGCTCGTGCAACGATACCGCAAGGGTTGCCGCGGTGCATCAAGCGGCCCTTCGAACAGGCCGCGCGGATCGACCCGTTGCAGGCGCCCAAGCGATACGCCTGCCAAGTTGCAGGCCTCGGCCTGTTCCGCACCCGGCAACACGGCGCGGGCAAATCCGCCCTCTGGCCCTTGATGCAGGCCCAGCACCGAAAACGGATCGGCGTGGGTGCCTGCCAGCAGGGCATCGATGGCGGTTGCCGGGGGCTTCATGGTTTCGTTATCCTCTCCGTTCCGGTCAGACGTCCCAGATGTCCCTGGCATATTCGCGGATCGTACGATCGGATGAGAACCATCCGACATTGGCAATATTACGGATGGTGCTTACCCGCCATGCCGTCTGGTCTTCCCAACGGGTATCAATCGCGCGCTGGGCGGCGTGGTAGGAATCGAAATCGGCGGCGACCATGAACCAGTCGCTGTCGTACAAACCGCCCATCAGTCCGGCATATCGGCCCGGATCGTCGGGGCTGAACACCCCGCTTGCAATGGCCGAAATTGCCTGACGCAATTCGCGCGAGCTTTCGATCACTTCGCGTGGATTGTAGCCATTGGCACGCTTTTGCGCGACCTCTTCGGCAGTCAGGCCGAAAATCGCGATGTGATCGTCGCCAACATGATCCTTGATTTCGATGTTGGCGCCATCGAGCGTGCCAATGGTCAACGCCCCATTCAGCGCGAATTTCATGTTGCCTGTGCCCGATGCTTCCATCCCGGCGGTTGAAATCTGTTCCGACAGATCGGCGGCAGGGATCAGGCGCTCGGCCAGCGACACGTTGTAATTGGGTACAAACACCACTTTCAGCAACCCACCGACCGATGGGTCGGAATTGATGCGGCGCGCGATGTCGTTGGCCAGTTTGATAATCAGCTTGGCATTGTGATAACTTGATGCGGCCTTGCCGCCAAAGATCTTGACCCGCGGCACCCAGTCACGTTCTGGGTGGCTGCGGATCTGGTCATACAAAGCGACCGTCTCGATCAGATTGAGCAATTGGCGTTTGTATTCGTGAATGCGCTTGATGTGCACATCGAACAGCGCATCGGGATCGATCCGCACCCCGGTCAATTCTTTGAGATGCGTGGCCAGTGCGACTTTGTTGGCGCGTTTGACCTCTGCTATGCGTTCGCCAAAGGCTGCGTCGTTGGCAAAGGCATTGAGATCGGACAGCTTTTCGGCGTCATCCAGAAACGCGTCGCCGATTGCATCACGGATCACGCCAGTCAGGCCGGGATTGCATTTCAGCAACCAGCGACGTGGGGTTACGCCATTGGTCTTGTTGTTGATCCGCGTCGGGTAAAGCGCGTGAAGATCCGCGAACACCGTGGTTTTCATCAGATCGGTGTGCAGTGCGGCCACACCGTTGACGCTGTGCGCGCCAACAAACGCCAGATTGGCCATGCGCACCCGGCGTTCGCCGTGTTCGTCGATCAGGCTGATCGCGGCAATCTGTTGATCGCTCAGTCCTGCGCGTCGTGCCTCGCGCAGCACCCGGCTATTGATGGCGTAGATGATCTGCATGTGGCGCGGCAACAGCCGTTCGAACAGCGGCAATGGCCACGATTCGAGTGCTTCAGGCAAGAGGGTGTGGTTGGTATAGGCAATCGTCTTGCGCGTCAGGTCCCAGGCTGAATTGAATTCAAGACCGTGGACATCGACCAGCAGGCGCATCAGCTCGGCAACTGCAACCGACGGATGGGTGTCGTTGAGCTGGATCGCGGCTTTGTCGGGCAGGGTGCGCACATCGCCGTGAAACTGGACATGGCGCCGCACGATATCCTGAATTGAGGCAGAGGTGAAAAAGAACTCCTGCCGCAGCCGCAGTTCCTGACCCGACGCGGTGTTATCGGCAGGGTACAACACGCGCACCAGCGCGTCGGCTCGGGCTTCCTCGAACAAGGCGCCGACGTGATCGCCGGCGTTGAAAGTCGCCAACTGGATCGGATCGAGCGCGCGCGCTGTCCACAGCCGCAGCGTGTTGACGCAGGCGCCCCGCCAGCCGACGACCGGAGTGTCGTAGGCGCTGGCTTCGACATGTTCGGCGGGCTGCCATTCCACCGCATCGCCGCGGTCGACCACTTCGCCGCCAAAGCCGATGTGATAGGCGCTTTCCCGGCGCGGAAATTCCCAGGGGTTGCCGTGGCTCAGCCAGGTTTCAGGCAGTTCGACCTGCCAGCCATCGTCGATACGCTGGCGAAACATGCCATTTTTGTAACGGATGCCATAGCCATAGGCGGGGATGCCAAGGCTCGCGAGACTTTCCATGAAGCACGCTGCCAGCCGGCCAAGCCCGCCATTGCCGAGCGCGGCATCGGGTTCCAGCTCTTCGATCGCGGCCAGATCAAAGCCGTGTTCGCGCAGCGCTTTTTCCATTTCGCGGGTCAGGCCGAGATTGGTCAGGGCATCGCGCAGCAGGCGCCCGATCAGGAATTCCAGGCTCAGGTAATAGACCCGCTTTGCACCCTTGTCATACGTTTCGCGCGTGGATTCCATCCACACATCGATGATCGCATCGCGCAATGTATAGACGGTTGCTGTGTACCAGTCGTGGGGTTTGGCCGCGCGTTCGTCCTTGCCCACCCGATGGCGCAGCACATCGACGATATGCACGTCGATTTCGGCGGCTTTGGAGCCGGGGCTCATCGGGATATCAAGGCTCATCGAACGCGGCTCCTGGGTATAAGGATTGCCAGCTGACCGCAGCTCAAGCCAACGGACCTACCGGCGCGGTGTGTGTTCATGACCTTTTCGGGCAATTCGCGTCATCGTTCATGGTGTCTTGGCGACGAAGACTGCGACCCCTCCCTTTGCTTGGGTAGAACAGCGGATACCAAACTATCAAGCGGTCGTTTGGCAGACCGGTAGAAAAGTGCTTGATTGGCGAAATCATCAGGACAGAGCGGCGCGCCCTTGGCCTGGTCGAACGGGTACCATCCCGTCAACGCGTTGCAAGAATGCATTCGTATTGCTGGTCAGGCGCAGGAGCTGAATGCGTATTCGCAGTTAGGGCAATGCCAAGCGCAGGCCCGCCCAAACGGTGCGCGGGCTGCCCACATCGACACTACCGCCCGAATTGCGCGTGACGACGGTGACATTGGTCAGATTTTCCCCTCGCAGCAGCAGGCTGACGCTGTGGCCCAGCGGGACTGTTGCAAAACCGCCCAGCGTGGTCGCGGCAGGCAGTGCAGCGCTCGCCAGGCTGTCTTCGAACGCGACCCCGACATGGCGCAAGCTGACGCCCATCGCGTAGCCTTTGCGCGGGGTCCAGGTCACATGGCCGCTGGCTGACAAACGCGGGGTTTGGGGCGGGCGCAACCCGTCGTACGCCTGACCCGGTGCGGCTACGCGCGCGATCGTCCAGGCCAATGTGCCGTTGAAGGTTAATGTACGCCAATGCGACTCTGCTTCGGCCTCAAGCCCATGCGCATGAATGGCGGGTACGTTCTGGCGAATTTGGGTGGTTGGGGTCAGCGTGATATTGGCGATGGCGTGGTTGATGGTGTTGTCGAACGCGGTCAGAGCCAACCTGAACGCGCGCGCCGGACGCCAGTCGATCCCGCCTTCGATCCCGCGCAGGGTTTCATTCGAAAGCGCGGGATTGGCTTGCGTGGTCACCGGAAACACCGTGAATGTGCGATACAGTTCATTGAGCGTTGGTTGTCGCATGCCCGTATACGCGGCGCCGCGCAGATCGAATGTGGTGAGTGCATGCACCACAGCGCCGCCGCGGAACGAACCGGTCCAACCCGATCGCGTGGGATAACGGGTGTCGTTCGCCGTGGCGCCCGACAGCGTGGTCGTGCGTATTTCGCCAGCGCGGATGACCCAACGGTCGGCACGTGCTCCGGCAGTCAATTGCACCAAGCCCAGATTCCAGGCGTCTTCGCCGTAAATGCCCAGATCATCGTTGATGCCACCCTCGCGACGGCGGCTGCTTACGGTGCCCTTGGTATAAAGGTCCTCGTCTTCATACCCGCTGGCTTCGCGCACATCGACGCCCAGTCGCAGGATTTGCGCATGGCCGATCGGCGGACGGATTTCGATTTTGCCTCCTGCGCCGCTCGATGGCGTATCGCGCTGATTGCCGACGGGCAAAAAGGTGGTGGAACTGAGCGTCAGGCTGTTGAAATTGCGCAGTTGGCCATACGCCAGCACATCAAATTGCCACGGCCCACGCCCAACCAGCCGCACCGACGCATCTTCGCCGCTCATTCCCGTGTTGGCGCCGGCAAAGCGCAGTGTCTGTCCGTCGCCGAACGCCGCAAGGCGGGCCTGCAATTCGATGGCCGGCGCCAATTCCGCCACCATGCGCGCGGCCACGGACCAGCTTTCATACCGCGATTTCGCACTGGCCGTGACGCGTTGGCTTGGCGGGGTTGTCCAGAAACCCGGCCCACGATCCCATTGGCCGGATACGACTGCAAAACCTTTGCCAAGCTTCGGCGCGATGCCCGCCGACAGGCTGGTGTCGCCGCGATCATCCACCAGTGCCGTGCCTTCGACCAGTCCGCGCTGGTCTGGGCCAGCGCTGGCCATGTCGATCGTGCCGGCAACCGCACCAGCGCCAAACGCGCCGGTGCCCCCGCCATGGATCACGCGGATGTTGCCAATATCCCCCGGATTGAGCGCGGTCAGGGGAACTGCGCCAAAAAACGGATCGGCCTGAGGCACGCCATCAAGCAGAACCAGCGTGCGGCTGGTGGCCGTGCCGCCGAGCCCGCGCAAGGTAAAGCCATTGGCTGAGGGATTTGCGGAACGGCTATCCGACCGGCGAAACAGCGACAGCCCTGCGACGTCGCCCAGCGCATCCTCCAGCCGACCCGATGATACCTGCGCCAGGCGTGTCCGGTCAATTGTTGTCACATCGTAAGCGGTAGCAGTGGGTAAGTCACTGAGCGCTTTGCCGGTTACGATAATGGTCGAATTGTCCGTGGTGTCTTGAGCCTGTGACGGATTGGCGGGCGATGCGGCAAGCGCTGCCGGCGCAGCGGCAAGTAGCAAAAATGCAGACATGGAGCAGGACATTCCTATGGCATGGTCGACTTGATTTGCGCAGGAAGCCCATTGCGCGGGCCTTTCAGCCGCGTCTCGATAGCTGCCGTCTGCCGCTCTGTCATCCCATCGGCAGGTGTCGCGGCCTTCGCCCTGAAGTGCTTGGCCGATTGGCCTTGAACCGTGGCCTCTTGCCACAGGAATCCGGGCGATAAGCGGGAACATGCGGCAGGGGCATGGGCCAAATTGCGTATAGCTCATACCGCAGCGCATCATAATCTGGCCGGGCAATGTTTTGAGTTGAGGGACCATGCGCGTTCAAAAATTGATCCACGTCGAGCCAGTGGTTGTCGCGAAAATGCGCTCGATCATTCAATGCCAAAAACCCGAAGTAATTCAGAGCCATTTCGGTATTGGACTGAATACCTGGGTAAAGCTCCGCGAAGGCAAGGCAATCCGGCATTCGGTTGCGCAGCGCCTGTTGCAACGGTTGCAGCGCGACGCCGTGATTTGAGGGCAGCGGGGCCATACCAGGCCATGCAGCATTGCGTTGCACATTCGGCGCACACCAGGGCCTGACGGGGCGGATAACGCGGATAAAGGTTGAATCGCGAACGTTTGCAGTGCAAACAAACGCGGCAATTTCGCGGTTTGGTTAGATCCGATCCGACCGTGCGCGGGGTCAGGCATAGCGAATGAAGCGGTCGGTGTTGGTCGGGGCAGGCCCGTCGTCATCTATTTCACTTATCACACGCGGCGACTGCAATCGGTCACGGGTGATGGGTCGATGAGCGTTTCACGCGATGGTTCAGCCGGACAGATTGGCGTCTTGCGCCACCGCATGGCACGGCTAGGCTTGGTTGTATCGGGTGCAGGATTTGCGGCTGCCGCGTTTGCGCTGATCGGCCGGGTACGAAAAGCTGGTGCGGGTAAAAGTGCGCCCGCAACGCATGAGAATGCCGCAAGCGAAAGCGGCCTGAACAGCCTGCAACGCGAACGCGATGCGGCCGAGGCTGCCAATCTCGCCAAGAGCCGGTATCTCGCCAATGTCAGCCACGAGATCCGCTCGCCGCTCAACGCGATTTATGGTTACGCGCAGTTGCTGGAGCGCGGTGCAAACATCGATACGGTCGAAGCCGCCCGCGTGATCCGGCGCAGTGCCGAACATCTGACTGATCTGGTTGAAGGCTTGCTCGACATCTCGCTGGTCGAAAATGGCGTCACCCGCGTGTCGACCGATACCGTGCGGCTGCCGGCGTTTATCGATCAGGTCGATCGCATGTTCCGCCCCGCCGCTGCCGCCAAAGGCCTTGGATTTCGTACCGAGATCATCGGTCATTTGCCCGATTATGTCCGTACCGATCAAAAACGGCTGCGCCAGGCGCTGATCAACCTGATTGCCAATGCCATCAAATATACCCAGTCGGGCGAAGTTGTGCTGGCCGTGCGCTACGCCTCGCAAATTGCGGTGTTCGAAGTGCGCGACACCGGTCCCGGCATTCCGGTCGAGGCGCAAGAACGGATATTCGCGCCGTTTGATCGCGGGGTCGAAGGCGAACGGGGCGGGGGCATTGGTCTTGGCTTGCCGATCACCCGCGCGATCATTCAGATATTGGGTGGCGAATTGGAGTTGCAAAGCACGCCCGGGGTCGGCTCGTGCTTTCGGATCAGAGTGATGCTTGGCCAAGTCGTTGGGCACCGTGACGGGCCGGGAGAGGCTTTGGGCTCGGCGCGACGCCATGCCACGGGCTATGCCGGATCGCGACGCTCGGTGCTGGCGGCAGACGACGATCCGCGTCAGCTTGCCTTTGTGCGTCAGGTGCTCGGTGACCTGGGGTTTGATGTGGTGGCTGCGCCCGACGGCGAAACCGCACTGGCGATGGCGCGCGCCCGGCCGTTTGATCTGGCCTTGCTCGATATTGCGATGCCGGGCTGGACGGGTTGGGAAACCGCTGCCGCGTTGCGCAAGCATGGCGGGGCGATGATGCGCATCGTGATGCTGTCGGCCAATGCGCATGAACGCCATGGCCCGGCAGGGGCCACCGACAACGCCGCGCATGATCGGTTTCTGGTCAAGCCAGTCGATATCGATACGCTGGTCGACACGGTTGGCGACCTGCTGGACCTGACCTGGACATTCGCGGCCGGGACGGTGGAGGTTGAAGTCGCGG
>CAIPWG010000077.1 GCA_903868655.1 uncultured Sphingomonadales bacterium | reverse complement strand
GCGGCAAGATTGATGTCGCGCACGCCCAGATCCGCGGTATCCGGGCTGTTGATCATGATGTGCGAGATCAGCTCGATCGCGTTGCGATAGGCATGGGCGCGCATTGTCTGGCCTTCTCCGATTTCCTGATCCAGCCAATCAATCAGGCGTTCGACCAACACACCATCGGGTGAAAACAGCATTTTCATGACTTCGGCCGCACGCACATGGAACGCATCGCGGATCGAGAGGTTCAGGCCTTGTTGATTCAGGTAATCGGTGCGCTGTTCGATCCGGCGTTGCAACAAGGCCCGCATCAGATCGAGTTTGCCAGGGAAGCGGGAATAGATTGTTGCCTTGCCGATGTGCGCATGGCGCGCCACCCGGTCGAAGGTAAACGTTTCAAATCCACCGGACTGGAGCACTTGCCAGCTTGCATCGAGTATTCGACCCGACAGCGCTTCGGCTTCGGCTACCGAGGGGCGTCCACGCCGGACCGGCGCGGCATTGTCGTCCGCTTGCGGCGGGGGTTCATTCAGGTCGTTTGCACTATCAGTTGCTTCCCGATCGCCTGGCGAACCGGAAATTGGCCGATCAGTGCCGAACGGCGCTGAACGCGTGTCCTTCGTATGAGGCCGCGAACTCGGGCCGGAGTGACGCGTGAACGTCATCCTGCATCCGATCTATCGCACCGGGCATTGTACCCGTTTCGGAATATGTTTCGCCTGCGCGGTGCAGAGGGCAGGTCATGACCAACCCTTCGGTATAGGCCTGCAACACGCGTCGACCAATTGTCGATACCCAGCTCATCCGTCCCACCTATCTGCCTTACTGGCTTTATTGGTGAGGAGACTGCCTGAAATTCTGGCATCGTCAAGCCCCTATAAATGGAACGTGGCTGGCTCATTTGCGTGCTTCGCCGGTTTCCCAACCAAGGCCGAGCGCCTTTTCCACGGTGATGAAATCGCTGGTCAAACGGGCCTGTGCCGATGCCGTCGCGAGTTGCGCGCGCAAGGCCTGCCGTTTGGAGGTCAGTGCATCGGCCTGCGACAGCGTGCCGCCAGCAGCGCGCATGGCTTGAAGTCCGGCCAGATGCGCCGCTGCCTGACTTTGCTCCATCGCTTTGCCCATAGCAATGCGCTGCGCGCCAAACCGGGTCAGGGCGTTTTCGGCGTCGTCGAGCGCGGCCAGTACGCGTGACCGGTATGTGGCCTCGGCCTCATCCCTTGCGCTGCGGGCCGAGTTGACAAGGGCTGCTGCGCGGCCACCGTCAAATGCATTCCATTTGATCTGTGGCACGATCAGGCCGATGAGCGTCGCGGGGTTGAAGGCTTCGCCCGGATTGGTGCCGCCAAAACCGAGAATTCCGGTAAAACTGACACTTGGAAAGCGATCGGCCATACGTGCCCCGACATCGGCAGTGGCCGCGGCCAACTGGCGTTCGGCGGCGCGGATATCGGGCCGATGGCGCAGCAGGTTTGCAGGATCACCCACCGCCACTTGCGCGGGAACCGCCGGGATCACGCCCGAAGCCGCCAGCAGGTTATCCAGTGAGCCAGGTTCACTGCCGATCAAGACCGCCAGTTGGTCGGCCAGCACGACACTGTGCGCATGGCTGTCGGACAAATCGCTTTCGCTTTGCGCCAGCGCGCTTTTGGCGGTGTCGATGCTCTGGGCAGGGGCGGTGCCCCCGGCAAACCGCGCCTGCGCCGCGGCAAGCAGCGTCCGGTCCAGTTCGGCCTGACGCGCCAGCACCGCAGCCGTCGTCTGCTCGGTGCGAAATTGTACGTAAGTCTGCGCGACCTGGGCTGATAGCGCCACAGCAACATCGGCGGCAGAAGCTTCGATCGCCTCGGCCTTGTCGCGCGCGGATTCGATGCGACGGCGTTTTGCCCCGAACAGATCGATTTCCCATGAGGCTTGAAGGTTTTCGCCATAAACCTCTTCGGTCAGGCGTCCGTTGCGACCCAACAAGGCACCGGGCAACGACACCACCCCCGCGACGGCGCCAACGCCAACCGTGGGGGCGAGCGTGCTGCGGGCATTGTTCAACATGGCACGGGCATTGGCGACCCGCGCCTGGGCAGCGGCCAGATCGGGCGATCCCGCCAGGGCGCGG
>CAIPWG010000076.1 GCA_903868655.1 uncultured Sphingomonadales bacterium | reverse complement strand
GGGCTTGAAACCGCGCTGATCGCACGCGAGCATGGCGTCGATGTCGCTGCCGTCATCGAAGTGCTCGATAATGTGCAAAGTGCCACCAGTCTGCCCGACGATCTGACTGTTTTGACAGCGCATCAGGTGATCCGCGCCGAAGGCGGGATCGACGGGGTTGAACAGTTGATCGTGCGCGCGCGGGGCGGGGTTGATCAGGCGATTGCGTGCGATACCGTGATCATGGCGATCGACGTGGTGCCCGCGATAGAACTGGCCGAAGTCGGCGGAGCGCAAGTCGTGACCGAGCCCTTGCGGGGCGGAGCGGTGATTGCGGGTGGCGCGGCTGAAGTTTTGCCCGGTGTCTGGTTGGCGGGTGCGGCCACCGGTCTGGCCGGATCGCGCGCGCAGGCAGAGGCGCAGGGCCGCGCCGTGGCTGCTGCCGCGCTCGGGCTGGCGCAGGATATTGCGCCTGTTGGCGATGGCTTTGACCGGATGGGCTATCGCGCGCAATGGCTGCGTGCACTGGTCGCGACCAGCCCGGAAACGACGCTGGTTTGCCAGTGCGAAGAAGTCAGCCGCGCCGATCTCATCGGGGTTCAGCCTCCGGGATACCTGTCCCGGCCTGAAAAAATGTGCGCTCGCTCGCTTGATACGCTGTTGAAAGACGGTCCTCCCGATGCCGAACAAGTAAAGCGTCTGACGCGTGCCGGTATGGGGCTGTGCCAGGGCCGCCGCTGCCGCGAACAGATTTCGCTGCTGCTTGCCATGTCTGCCAATCTGCCGCCGAAGTCTGCGCCGCGCGGAAACTGGCGCGTGCCAGTGCGCCCGTTGCCGCTGCAAGTGATGGCCGATTGGGAAGAAGCAGCGGCGATGGACGACGGTTGGGACGTGTGGTTCGGGATCGACACGCAATGGATCCCCTATCGCGACATCGGTACCGAGGCGGAAGCGCGGCATTTGGCCGAACTGGGCGGGAACATGCACCTGTGAGCGAACATTACGACGTCATCGTTATCGGTGCCGGGGTTACCGGGCTGTCTTCGGCCTGGTGGCTGGCGCGTGATGGCAAAAGCGTGCTGGTGCTCGACAAGGGCGTGGTCGGGTCCGAAGCATCGAGCCGTAACGGCGGCGGCGCCAGCCATTATCAAAGCCCGCTGTTTGCCGAGGAACAGCGACTGTGGCCGATGATGGACGATTTGCTGGGGTATCCCACCGAGCATCGTCGCGAACGTATCATCATTTCGGTGACCCAGCGCGAGTTCGATCATTACAATTACATTGGTGACATGTGCACCGCGATGGGTTGGCAGGCCGACAAGATCGACGGAGACACCGCGCGCGCGATGGTTCCTATTGCCGGGGACAATTGTCTGGGCGGCATTCACTTGCGGTTTGGCGGGCATGCCAACCCGCAACGTACGGTGCAGGCTTATGCCTGGGCTTTGCAGGATCTTGGCGGCCGGATCATCCAGCATTGCCCGGTGACCGCGATTGAAACGGCGGGCGGGCAAGTGACCGCGGTCAACACGCCGCGCGGACGGTTTTCCTGCGGCGCACTGGTGGTTGCCGCCGGGCCGCAGATTGCGGGCCTGTTGGCGCCTTTGGGCATTGACGTGCCACTGATGGCAGGGCGTGCGGAAATGATCGTGACCGAGCCCGCACCGTTGATGCCGCTGGGCGGAGTGGATGGTAACGGTCTGTATGGCCGCCAGACTATGCGCGGCAATCTGGCGTTCGGTGGCGGCCCGCACGAATGGACCGAGACCGAGGCGACCGGGCCGCGTGCCCGCCCGACCACTCCGTTGTCGCGCAGTCTGGCGCGCCGCGTTGCAGAAATGTTTCCGAAGGCAGCGCATCTCAATGTGATCCGATCCTGGGCGGGCATTGTCGAAAACACCCCGGATGGTCGCCCGATCCTTGATCGTATCGAAAATCTTGTGGTCGCCACCATGTCGGGGGTCGGGTTTGGACTGTCGCCTGCGACCGGTCATGCGGTGCGCGATCTGGTCGTCGATGGCACATGTAGCTTTGCCGATATTGCCAAGCTGTCGATGGCGCGGTTTGACGGGATCGATCCCGACTGGCGCGCCACGGCGGGCTGGTTGCCGTTGGCCGCAGCCTGATGCGCGGCGAACGTTATTCTGCGCTGTCGCTGTTGCGCGGTGCGATCACCGGGCATCGCCATTGGGGCCGCGCATGGCGCGCAGCCGAGCCGGGTGGGCCTTATGATGTGATCATCATCGGCGGCGGCGGGCATGGCCTGGCGACTGCTTACTATTTGGCCAAAGAGCATGGTGTGCGGCGCAGGTGGGTGGCAAGGGTGGCGGTCGTGCAGATTTTGCCCAGGCCGGCGGCAGCAACCCGGCGGCACTCGAGGCCGCGCTGGCTTCAGTCCTGCCCAGGGTGCGGGAGTTACTCGGAGGCTGACAGCCTGGCGGCCCTTTCCGGTCAATTTTCCCCGACGTCAGCTGATCACAGGCCCCTCTGGGTGCATATTTGTATAAACCCTCATGTAATTTAAGTTTTTATGGCGC
>CAIPWG010000075.1 GCA_903868655.1 uncultured Sphingomonadales bacterium | reverse complement strand
ATTGCGACCGATTTCTCGGTTCTCGGCGTCACCGCATCGGGCGCCACGCTGCCCAATTCGTTTATCCAGCCGGCAACCGGATTTCCGGATGCGATCTTCTTCAAAAGGCTGAACCGCGTTGACCGCGACTATGCGCTGTTTGCCGAAGGATCGTATGACTTTACCCCCGATTTCACCGTGACCATGGGTATTCGCGGGTTCAAGGCCGATAACTCGCTGTACGGTTACTCTGGCCCGGCCGGAAAGACCCGCCAAGCAAGTTGTCTGCCCAGCAGTGATCCTTTCTACCCCTGCATCAACGTCAGGTTGGTCGGCAGCGACAGTCCCAAGGATTACAAGGAAACGGGCGAAACTCACAAAGTCAGCCTGTCCTACAAAATCGACAGCGCAAAGATGATCTATGGCACCTATTCAACCGGCTTCCGCCCCGGTGGCAATGACCGCCGTCTGGGCACGCCTTCCTATCTTGCCGATACCCTGACAAACTTTGAAATCGGCTGGAAAACAACCTGGATGGCCAACCATCTGCGCTTCAATGGGGCCGTGTTCCATGAAAAATGGTCGAAAATCCAGTTCACTTTGCCGGGTGCAAACGGTCAGAATTATCTGCTCAACGCACCGGGCGGAGCGGCGGTCTACGGTGTGGAAAGCGACCTGTCCTATTACATGGGCGGGCTGACGTTGAGCGCGGCAGGCGCGTACATCGATGCGCATCTGGCCGATGATTTCTGCAATGCGCAAGGGTGCACACCTTCGGGAACGCCGCTGCCTACCACGCCAAAGTTCAAGGGCAATGCCACGGCGCGGTACGAATGGCGCGATATGGCCAGCAAGCCGTTTGTCCAGGCATCGGCCTCGCATCAGGCCGGGACCCGCGCGGCCCTGCTCAACACCTTTGTCTACCCCACAGTAAACTATCTGGGGCAGACAGTGCAGCAGTTCGGGTTTACCCAGGCCTTCACCACGTTTGATTTCTCGGCTGGTCTCACCATCCATGATATCAAGCTCGAGGCCTTTATCCAGAATGCGTTTGATACACGCGGCATCCTGTCAAAATCTGCGGCTTGCGGTCTGGCCGAATGCCGCGCCGACGGCCGCTCTTACCCAATCAAGCCCCAGCTGTTCGGCGTGAAAGTGTCGCAGCGGTTCTGATCCGGCACTGACCGGCAAAAAAGAACGGGGCGATGCACTGGCTGCATCGCCCCGTTCTTTTACCTCGGCGGGGTTCAGCGGCAGTCGGGCGTCACGCCTGCAATCCCTGACGCGCAGCCCAACGATAAAGCCAGGCAATGCTGCCAAAAATCACCACGATGGCCAGCGCCACACTCCACGGAGAAAAACCGTTGCCGACCACGGCCAGGGGCCAGTCGCTGTCGCGGACGGTAAACACCCCGGTCTTCGCAGCCGCTGTCACGCCTGCCAACACGACATTGACCAGACTTTCGCCGACAATCAGTCCAGAGGCCAGAATGACCCCAAGCCGACGGATCAGCGCGGCCTGCGTCGGGGTCTTTGCACGTTTGT
>CAIPWG010000074.1 GCA_903868655.1 uncultured Sphingomonadales bacterium | reverse complement strand
GGCTGCAACCACCGCTGCACCGCCGATCAAGGCCGCCTTGCCCGATCTTCAGGCGCAATTGCCCGCCGATGTTCAGGCGACCGTGCTGACCGACCGGACCGAGGGTATTCGGGCATCGGTTGCGGATGTGCAGTTTGAGCTGGTGCTGGCGGTGTTGCTGGTCGTGCTGGTGATCTTTCTGTTTCTGGGATCGCCGCGCGCCACGCTGATTGCCGCGATATCTGTGCCGTTGAGCCTGATTGGCGCGTTTGCAGTGATGTGGGCGCTGGGTTTTTCGATCAACAACCTCACGCTGATGGCACTGACAATTGCTTCGGGGTTTGTTGTCGATGATGCGATCGTGGTGATCGAGAATATCGCGCGCCACATCGAAGACGGCATGAAACCGTTCGATGCTGCCTTGCGCGGCGCCAGCGAGATCGGCTTTACCATCATCTCGTTGACCGCCAGCCTGATCGCGGTGTTGATCCCGCTGCTCTTCATGGGCGATGTTGTCGGCCGGTTGTTTCGCGAATTTGCCATCAGTCTGGCCGCCACTATCGTATTGTCTGCGGTGGTTGCATTGACCGTTGTGCCGATGCTGGCAGCGCGCTGGTTGCGGCCGCACCACGATGAAACCCGGCTCGCTGTGGTTGACAAGGCAATGACCGCCTTTGATCGCCTCGCGCACCATTACGGTGTCGCGCTCGATTGGGTGATCGGCCGGCCGCGCGCTACGCTCGGCGTGTTTGCATTCAGCTTGCTCGTCGCGGGCGCGTTGTTCTGGGTGATCCCGAAAAACTTGTTTCCGGTGCAGGATACCGGGCAGTTGCGCGCTACGGTCGTGGCCAGTTCGGATGTCAGTTTTCAACAGATGGCACGGTTGCAGCAACAAGTGGCAACCGAATTGCTGAAGAGCCCAGCGGTCGCTTCGCTGTCTTCGGCAGTGGGGGTGGATGGGCAAAACTCCACGCTCAATCAGGGCCGGATGATCGTCAATCTGAAACCGATTGAGACCCGTGGCGGTCTGGCGGAGGTTACGGCCGATATCTCCGGTCTGGCTGCGCATGTTGCCGGTGTTCATGTCTATCTGCAGCCGGTGCAGGACCTGACGATCGATACCGAAACAGGGCTGACCCCCTATCGCTTTTCGCTGCAAGGCGCGGATGCCGATCAGGTCAATCTGTGGGCGCAGAAGCTGGCGGACAAATTGCGCAATGATCCTGCGCTGTCGGGTGTCAACACCGCCAGCCTGGGGCAAGGCCGTGCGGTGTTCATTGATGTGAACCGCGATGCCGCTGCACGGCTCGGTATGTCGGCGTTGACCGTCGACAATGCCTTGTATGATGCGTTTGGTCAGCGGATCATTTCAACAATCTATACCCAGTCGAGCCAGAGCCGCGTCATCTTGTCGGCAACGCCGGGCATGCTGGCTGATCCGTCGGCACTGTCGCGGTTCTACATTCCGCTCGGGTCCGGTACGCAAGTTCCGTTGGGTACAGTGGCAACGATCCGGACGGGTTGGGTGCCGCTCGAATTGTCGCGGCAGAACCAGTTTCCGTCGGCCTCAATCGGGTTTGATCTGGCGCCCGGCGTTTCGCTGGGTCAGGCGGTCAGCTCGATTGAGAAGACCGAAAACGAGATTGGCTTGCCGATTTCGGTCAGCACCGATTTTTCGGGCGCCGCTTCGGCGTTCCGTTCGGCTCTGTCGAATGAGCTGGTGCTCGTGCTCGCCGCCATTCTGGTCGTCTATATCGTTTTGGGCGTGCTCTACGAAAGCTTTATCCACCCGATCACCATTCTGTCGACATTGCCGTCGGCGGGGGTTGGTGCGCTGATCGTCCTCGCGCTGTCTTCGTATGGATTGGGGGTAATCGGCATTATCGGGATCGTATTGCTGATCGGGATCGTGAAGAAAAACGCGATCATGATGATCGACTTTGCCCTCTCGGCACGCGCCGCCGGAGAGACCTCCGCGGAAATGGCCATCTTTCAGGCAAGTATTGTCCGCTAGATCGG
>CAIPWG010000073.1 GCA_903868655.1 uncultured Sphingomonadales bacterium | reverse complement strand
CTTTGATGCCGCAACTGATCTGGTTGGTGCAATCGGTCATGCCCATGCCCGCACGCCGCTGGCCGCGGTGCTGATCGATGAAGCGCAGTTTCTGTCGCGCGAGCAGGTGTGGCAACTCGCGCGGATTGCCGATGACTGGTCCATTCCGGTCATGTGTTACGGGTTGCGGACAGATTTTCAGGGTGTCTTGTTCGAAGGCGCTGCGGGGCTTCTTGCCATTGCCGACAGGCTGGTGGAATTGCGCGCGGTCTGCCATTGCGGGGCCAAGGCAACCATGAATTTGCGGGTTGATGCAGCCGGCAATCCGGTGCGGCAGGGCGCACAGACCGAAATTGGTGGCAACGACCGGTATTTGGCGTTGTGTCGTCGCCATTTTTCCGAAAGCCTTCACCGATGACCGACGCTGGCCTGTTTGTGCCCCTGTTCGATGGCGATATCGCCTTGATGCCGCTGACCGAAGCGCATCGCGAAGGTTTGCGCGCGGCCTGCGCCGCTGATGGTGCGATCTGGGATATCTATCCCGTCAGCTATCAGGGCGAGGCATTCGACCCACAGTTTGAGGCCCTGCTGCAAAGCGCCCCGCGACGACGGGCCTATGCCATCCTGCAAGATTGTACAGTTGTCGGAATGACCGCGTGGATCGAACAAGGCCAGCCTGGTTGGTCGATTGAAATCGGCAACACCTTCATCACGCCGCATCTGCGCGGCACGGGTTTCAACACGCGGGTGAAGCACCTGCTGCTCAACCACGCTTTTGCGCAAGGGCTTGAACGCGTCGGGTTCAAAGTCGATGCGCGCAACACAAGAAGCCAGGCCGCCGTGGCCAAATTGGGGGCGGTACGCGAAGGCGTGCTTCGCCATGAGCGCAAGACCTGGACCGGGCATGTGCGCGACACTGTTTCGTTCAGCATCCTCAAATCCGAATGGATCGCCGCATGAACGCCATGATTTACGATACGGCAACGATCATCGTGCCGATGGTTTTTGCGATTGTGTTTCATGAAGTGGCCCACGGACTGGCCGCACGCCAATTGGGCGATCCAACCGCATCGGACCAAGGGCGCCTGAGCCTTAACCCGCTGCGGCATGTCGATCTTTATGGCACGATCCTGCTGCCCGGCGTTTTGCATCTGGCCGGATTGCCTGTGTTCGGTTGGGCGAAGCCTGTACCGGTGGATTATTACCGGCTGCGAAATCCCAAACGCGACATGGCAATCGTCGGGGCTGCCGGACCTGCAACCAATTTCCTATTGGCCATTCTGAGCGCGATTGCGCTTGGGTTGTTGGCCAGGTTTTACGGCGCATCGGGTGTTCCGGGGCCGGCTTTGGGCTTCGTTCTCGACAATTTGAAAAACTTTATAGAATTCAATTGCTTTCTCGGTATGTTCAATCTTTTGCCGCTCCCGCCGTTCGATGGTTCGCGGATATTGCGGGGGTTTCTGCCGCGATCGGGTGCACGGTTGCTCGATCGGATCGAACCGTTCGGCATTGTCGTGTTCTTTTTGATCTTTGTTGCCTTGCCGCAATTGATGCCGACTTTGCATCTGGTTGATCGCTTGTTGTTGCCCCCGGTTGCCTGGCTGTTGACACAACTGGCTGTTCTCGCGTCCCTGGTCGCTGGCCCGATAAACGGATGAGCGTGCACGGCTGGATAGTTCTCGACAAGCCGCTCGGGCTTGGTTCAACTCAAGGTGTCGCTGCCGTCAAACGTGTGCTGCGCCAAGGTGGGCATGGCAAAGCCAAAGTGGGCCATGGCGGTACGCTCGATCCCCTGGCAACGGGCGTACTGCCGATCGCGTTGGGTGAGGCGACAAAGCTGGCAGGCCGCATGCTCGACGCTACCAAGACATATGAGTTTACCGTCCAATTCGGCCGACAAACCGATACGCTCGACCTTGAGGGCAAGGTGATTGCCACAAGCGCGTGTCAGCCGGGTTTTGGTCCTCTTGAAACAGTCCTTGAACAGCAATTCCTCGGTCAGATTGAACAAGTTCCACCGAGCTATTCGGCCATCAAAATAGACGGCGCGCGCGCCTACGATCGCGCACGAGCCGGCGAACGCGTGGAAATGGCTCCGCGAACCGTGACGATCCACGGCTGGGAATATATTGCAGAAGGCTTTGTCGACGGTTCCATGGAAGGCGAGCAGTATGCGACCCTGCGGGTTACCGTTTCCAAGGGCACCTACATTCGTAGTCTGGCGCGCGACATCGCGTTCGCGCTGGGTACTGTCGGGCACGTGACCATGTTGCGCCGCACGCAGGCGGGCCCGTTCGGGCTGGCGCAGGCGATTTCGCTGGACAAATTGGAGGCGATCGCTAATGGCGCGAGGCTTGAGAACGTAATCTTGCCGTTGGAGGCAGGGCTGGTCGACATCCCGGCTCTTGACCTCGACCCCGATCAGGCAAGGGCGGTCCGTCAGGGCCGCGTTCTTATGGGGTTGCCCCAATCCGATGGGCTTTGGCTAGCGCGATCCGGTTCAGTGCCGGTTGCCCTGGTTGATCTTGCGGATGGCGCCTTGCGCGTTGAACGGGGTTTCAACTTTCCCGATGTCGCGGAGTGAAGAGTTCATGTCGGTTACCGCAGAAAAGAAGCAGACGATCATCGTCGACAACGCCCGCATCGAGGGTGACACCGGTTCTCCCGAAGTTCAGGTGGCCATCCTTACCGAACGGATTGTCAATCTGACCGAACACTTCAAGATCCATCACAAAGACAACCATTCGCGTCGTGGACTTCTGCAGATGGTCAACAAGCGGCGCAGCCTGCTCGATTATCTGAAGAAAAAAGATGTCGAACGTTACAACGCCCTGATCCAGAAGCTGGGTCTGCGCAAGTAAACGCAAAAGCGGCCCCACGTGGGCCGCTTTTCGCATTTGGGTTTCGTCTGCAATTCGGCAGACGCCCACGGGGTACGATAATGCCCCACACCGGACCGGGACGGAACCCCCGGCAAGCAAATCCCGCGCGGCAATAGGGCCCGCGGACTGAAGGAAAAACGATGTTCGACGTCAAGACCGTATCACTGGAATGGGGCGGAAAAACCCTCACTCTGGAAACCGGCCGCATTGCCCGTCAGGCTGATGGGGCGGTCCTTGCCACTTATGGCGAAACCGTGGTGCTGTGCGCTGTCACAGCCGCCAAATCGGTGAAGGAAGGCCAGGATTTCTTTCCCCTGACCGTCCATTATCAGGAAAAGTTTTCTGCTGCCGGACGTATTCCGGGTGGCTTTTTCAAGCGTGAACGCGGTGCCACTGAAAAGGAAACGCTTGTTTCGCGCCTTATCGACCGCCCCGTGCGGCCGCTGTTTCCCGAAGGTTTCTACAACGAAATCAATGTCATTGCCCAGGTCCTGAGCTATGACGGCGAAACCGAGCCAGACGTTGTGGCGATGATCGCTGCGTCGGCTGCGCTGACCATTTCGGGCGTTCCGTTCATGGGCCCGATCGGCGCAGCACGCGTCGGTTACAAGGATGGCGAATACCAGCTGAACCCGTCGCTGCCCGAAACCGCCAATGGACAGCTGGACCTGGTCGTCGCAGCCACCGGCAACGCGGTGATGATGGTTGAATCCGAAGCCAAGGAACTGAGCGAAGAGATCATGCTCGGCGGCGTCCTGTTTGCCCATGCGGAAATCCGCAAGGTCATCAACGCGATCATCGACCTGGCTGAAAAGGCTGCCAAGGATCCCTGGGACATCGACCTGTCGGATAACACGGCGGACATCAAGGCCAAGCTGAAGAAGCTGGTGGGCAAGGATATTGCCGCCGCGTACAAGCTGACCAACAAGTCGGAACGCGCCAACGCGCTGAATGCGGCGCGTGACAAGGCCAAGGCTGCCTATGCCGACGAAGCGCCACAGACCCGCATGGTGGCGATCAAGACACTGAAAAAGGTCGAAGCCGACATCGTGCGCACTGCCATCCTCAAGGATGGTCAGCGTATCGACGGTCGTTCGGTGACTCAGATCCGTCCGATCGAAGCCATCGTCGGTTTCCTGCCGCGTACGCATGGTTCGTCGCTGTTCACCCGCGG
>CAIPWG010000072.1 GCA_903868655.1 uncultured Sphingomonadales bacterium | reverse complement strand
CGCCAGTGTCACGCCGTCTTCAACCGCGGCGGTCTGGGGATATTTGATATTGATCGCATCGCGCACGCGCGACGCTGTCAGGAAATCGGCCTGGAACAGATTCCAGCGCAATACATCGCCATGGTCAAACCCGGTATCGACCGCACGTTCCACCGTGGCCCCGTCGGCAATCCGTCCAACCGTGGGAACATTGACGGTCAGCTGCGATCCGTCCTTGGCGGTAATGCCCAGACCACCAACCGCCAGATTGCCCTGCGACATGGCGTAGATCTGCCCGTCAGCGCCGTACATTGGTGTCATTATCAGCGCGCCACCGCGCAGCGATTTGGCTTTGCCGATCGTGCTGACGGTAACATCGATCCGCTGCCCGGGCTTGGCAAAAGCGGGCAGATCGGCGGTTACCAGAACAGCTGCCGCGTTTTTCAGGCCAGGTTGCACACCGGGCGGCAATTGCAGGCCCAGCCGGCCCGAAACACCGCGCATCGCCTGTGTGACATATTCCAGCGTATCATCGCCGGTGCCGGGCAAGCCGACCACGATGCCGTAGCCGGTCAATTGGTTGGAGCGAACCCCCTGAAATGTCCCCAGATCGCGCACCCGTTCGGCATGGGCAACCGGTGCGAACAGGGCTGCGAACAGCAGCCCGATCAGCGCGATGGCAAGCGGCCAGCCCCGCGCGCGACGCTGCATCCGCGGCTTGCGCCGGACAAACAGTGCGATGGGCAAAGGAAGCGATGGCGAGGTCATGACAGGTGTCCTGCAAAAATCTCAGAAAGGATTGATGATACTGAAGAATTTCGACAACCAGCCTTCTCGGCTGGCACGGCCGATCGACCCGTTGCCGGTATAGACCACATGTGCATCAGCCACCTGACCCGACAGGATCGTGTTGTTCTGGCTGATGTCGGCAATCCGTACGATGCCCGAAATCTGTACCCATTCTTCACCCTGGCTGAGCAGCAGGCGCTTGGTTCCTTTCACAAGAAGCGTTCCGTTACGGCGGACTTCGGCAACGGTGACAGAGATCTGACCACCCAGTTTGCTGATTTGCGAAGCATCGCCTTCCCCATTGAACGCCGAAGCGCCCGAAGCATTAAGGGCATTGGGGTTTATGGCGAACGGACCGGCCGTAGGTGGAGTCACGCTAAAGCTGCCACTTTTGGCGGTTTTGCCGATGGCTTGCTTCGATGTGGAAAGATTTTCGACCAGTGTAATGGTCAGGACATCGCCGATGGCATGTGCACGAGGGCCTTCGACCAGCCCGGCATAGCCGGCATTGACGTTGAAGATTGCACCAGCCGACGGTGCCGGCGATGTATCGACAGGCAACGTTGCATCAAACCCCTTTTGCGGTTTGGCGGCATGGGCCTGACCCGCAAAGTTGAATGCAAGCGTGACGATTGTGGCATGGGCGACAATCAGCAACCAATATCGCGCAGCGATCGGTTGGCGGGCGTGGTGTTCGGCATCGAGCTGCCGGTCAAAGGGGCTTTGCATCATCATGTCAGATTCTGGTTCGCGTTCTTGAGCATTTCGTCGACCGCGCTGACCATTTTCGAATTGACCTCGTAGGCCCGTTGGCATTCGATCATGTCGACCAGTTCGGTGACAACGCTGACGTTCGAGGCTTCGAGATAGCCCTGGCGGATGGTGCCGTGTCCGGCCGAGCCCGGAGCGCCCACCTGAGGTGCGCCGCTGCCGCCGGTTTCCTTGTAGAAATTGTCGCTTGCCGCCTGCAAAGCCGCGGGGTTGGCGAAAGTCGCGGTTGTCAGCTGGCCCAAAGTGCTGGGCGCGGTGGCGCCGGGCAACATGGCCGAGACGGTGCCGTCTTGCGCCACGGTGATCGATCCTGCGCCTTGCGTCACAGTGATCTGGGGCTGCACCGGATAGCCTTGCGCGGTAACAAGCAGGCCCTCAGCCGATGTGGTGAAATTACCGGCGCGTGTATAGCCTACTGTGCCGTCGGGCATGGTCACCTGAAAATAGCCATCCCCGCTGATCGCCATATCAAGCGCATTGCCGGTTGATTGCAGCGTGCCCTGATTCATGTCGGTGGACGTGGCCTGGACAGTCACCCCGGTGCCCAGGTTCAACCCGGTTGCATAAGCGGTTTGCCCCGACGATTGCTGGCCCGCAACGCGTGCATCCTGATAGGCCAGCGTGGCGAAATTGGCGCGCTCGCGCTTGAAACCGGTGGTGCTGACGTTGGCCAGATTGTTGGAGATGACTTGCATGCGCGTATCCTGGGCCTGAAGACCGGTGCGCGCGACATAAAGAGCAGATGATGGCATGGTAGGATGCTCCGCAGGGTATCAGGACTTGGATCAGGGCTTGGATGAAGGCTTGGATCAGGGTGTGGATCAGGCTGGAAGGCCCATCAGCGCAGTCGATTTTTCGTCGTTGTCCTTGGCGGTCGAAACCACTTT
>CAIPWG010000071.1 GCA_903868655.1 uncultured Sphingomonadales bacterium | reverse complement strand
CAGCGCGGGTTCGGCTTTGGACTGATCAACGGTTTCTGGTGCAGTCCCTTGTTGTTCCCGGTCTGGGTGATGTTCCTGATCTCCTCGATGGCCGAAACGCAGCGTGCTCCGTTTGACCTCACCGAAGCTGAAAGCGAGCTGGTTGCCGGGTATCAAACAGAATATTCGTCGATGGCCTTCGCGCTGTACTGGCTGGGCGAATATGCCAACGTTCTGCTGATGTGTGCTTTGAACGCCACGTTGTTCTGGGGTGGTTATCTGCCGCCGCTCAACCTGCCGATCTTGTATGTTGTGCCGGGACTGGTGTGGTTGATCCTTAAAATTCTTTTCGGCTTCTTCGTGTTCAGTTGGGTCAAGGCGACGGTGCCACGGTATCGTTACGATCAACTGATGCGGCTCGGCTGGAAGATTTTTCTGCCGCTTTCACTGCTGTTCGTGTTTCTGATCAGCGGATACCTCATGCTTACCGGACATTTCGCATGACCGTTGCCCAACTCGTCAAGAGCTTCACCCTGTGGGAGTTCATCCAGGCGCACTGGCTGACCCTGAAGTATTTCTTCAAGCCCAAGGCCACGGTGAACTATCCGTATGAAAAAAGCCCGATAAGTCCGCGTTTTCGCGGCGAGCACGTGCTGCGCCGGTATCCCAACGGCGAAGAACGCTGCATTGCGTGCAAGTTGTGCGAAGCGGTGTGCCCGGCGCAGGCGATCACGATCGAGGCCGAACCGCGCGATGATGGTTCGCGCCGCACCACGCGTTATGACATTGACATGACCAAGTGCATCTTCTGCGGCTTCTGCCAGGAAGCTTGCCCCGTGGACGCCGTGGTTGAGGGGCCGAATTTTGAATATGCGACCGAATCTCGCGAGGAGCTGCTTTATGACAAGGCCAAGCTGCTCGCCAATGGCGACAAGTGGGAGCGAGCGATCGCTGCCAATCTCGAAGCCGACGCACCGTACCGGTAAGGGGGCTTACCCATGATTCAGGCCATTGCCTTCTACCTGTTTGCGACCACGATGATCCTGTCAGGCGTGTTCACGATTTTTGCGCGCAACCCGGTGCATTCGGTGCTGTGGTTGATCCTGGCGTTTTTCAACGCGGCCGGGCTGATGGTGCTGGTCGGTGCCGAATTCATCGCCATGCTGCTGGTGATCGTTTACGTCGGCGCGGTTGCGGTGTTGTTCCTATTTGTAGTCATGATGCTCGATATCGACTTTGCCGAACTGCGCGCCGGGTTTATCCGCAATGCGCCGCTCGGTGTCGTTTTGGCGGTTGTGCTGTTTGCGGAACTGTTCGTTGGCATTCTGGTGCGGAGCGCAGGCGATCTGCATATCGGCAAAGCGGTAACCGCTTCGGCAACCCCGGATGGGTTGTCGAATACGGCGGCCATTGGCGCTTTGCTGTACACGCGGTACTTGTTTGAATTCGAAGCAGCCGGGCTCGTCCTGCTGGTTGCGATGATCGGCGCGATCGTGCTGACCCATCGCGAACGCAGCGGCGTGCGTGGACAGAACGTGTCCAAACAGGTTGCTCGCCGCCCGCAGGACGCTACGATCAATGTAAGGCCCGAAGTGGGCAAGGGGGTCCAGCTGTGATTGGCATTGGCCACTATGTCGCCGTGAGCGCGGTGATGTTCGTGCTGGGCGTGCTCGGCATTTTTCTCAACCGCAAGAATGTGATCATTATCCTGATGGCGATCGAATTGATCCTCTTGTCGGTCAATCTCAACCTCGTGGCGTTTTCGGCCTTCCTGCACGATCTCGCTGGCCAGATTTTTGCGATGTTCGTGCTGACCGTCGCTGCGGGTGAAGCTGCCATCGGTCTTGCGATCCTGGTGATCTATTTCCGGGGCCGGGGCACGATCGCGGTCGACGATGTCAACCGGATGAAGGGCTGAAAGAAAACCGATGTCTCCCATCCTGATCATCGTGTTCGCCCCGCTTGTTGCGGCGATCATCGCGGGCCTTGGCAACAAACGTCTTGGACTGTTGCCAGCCAAGCTGGTTACGACCGGTGCGTTGTTTTTGTCATGCCTGCTGTCCTGGCCGATATTTGTTTCGTTCCTGCGTGGGCAAGCCGAGGCAACGGTAACCCCGGTGCTGAACTGGGTCACTTCGGGCGATCTCACATTCGCCTGGGCTTTGCAGGTTGATACGCTGACTGCGGTCATGTTGGTCGTTGTCACCAGTGTTTCGGCGCTCGTCCACCTGTACTCTTGGGGTTACATGAGCGAAGAGCCGGATCAGCCGCGCTTTTTCGCCTATTTGTCGTTGTTTACATTTGCCATGCTGATGCTGGTGACGGCGAACAACCTGGTCCAGATTTTTTTTGGCTGGGAAGGGGTCGGTCTTGCGTCGTACCTGCTGATCGGGTTCTGGTTCCGCAAGCCAAGTGCCAGTGCGGCTGCGATGAAGGCTTTCGTGGTCAATCGCGTAGGCGATCTTGGTTTCATGCTCGGCATCTTCGGCGTGTTTCTGGTCTTTGGCACCGTCTCAATTCCGCAGATCCTGCATGACGCGCCGGGCTTGGCAGGATCGACGATCGGGTTTCTCGGTTATCGGTTTGATACCGCGACCGTCTTGTGCATTCTGTTGTTTATCGGTGCGATGGGCAAATCGGCGCAACTTGGTCTGCACACGTGGCTGCCCGACGCAATGGAAGGCCCGACCCCGGTATCGGCATTGATCCATGCCGCAACGATGGTGACTGCGGGTGTGTTCATGGTGTGCCGCCTGTCGCCGCTGTTTGAACAGAGCCAGACTGCGCTGCATTTTGTGACCGTGATTGGTGCGCTTACCTGTTTCTTCGCCGCGACGGTGGGAACCACGCAGACCGACATCAAGCGGGTGATCGCGTATTCGACCTGTTCGCAGCTGGGTTACATGTTCTTTGCTGCGGGCGT
>CAIPWG010000070.1 GCA_903868655.1 uncultured Sphingomonadales bacterium | reverse complement strand
TCGTGTGGGTCGCTGCGCGGCGGGATCTGGCCGAATGGCAAGGGTGCATTGCCCGGATTGAGCTGGGCATTCATCATTCCGGCGCGCTGTGCGCGTTCCTGATCACCGCTGCTGCCCACCGACACCATGACCGCCTGGCTGCTGATGAAATCTTTCAGCCGTTTGGCCAGCGAAGCCGCTCATCGGGTTTGCCCAGCATCGACACGATAAACCGCTGGCCATCTTTGCCAAATGCAACCGAATGGATTTCGGTCATCCATAGCCGGAATGTCATGCCTTCGATCTGCACGACCTGGCTGCTGGCATGCAGGTTGGACGTATAGCGATTGCCTTGCGCAACTTCGGCCGCGGCAAAGGCGCCGCTCATTTCCATCCAGATCACGTTGGACCGGAAATCGAACCGCAAAGTCAGGAACCGCGCGACATCAAATGCCGCCTTGGCCAGCGCCCACACAAACAGCGTGCACGCCGCCAGCGATCCCACGCCAGTGCCGCCGCCCGTCAGCGCGCCAACCAGCATGAAGCTCGCAATCGACGCAACCACGATCAGCGCGAGCGCATAGCCATTGATGGCATTGATGATTGCTGGATTTCCGGATGAAAACGGTCGATCGCCGCCCGTGCCATCCAGCGTAAACGGCACAGGCTGGGTTTCTTCGACAATGTTGCCCTGAAACTGGCCCGACCGGGTTTGCAGATTGACCGCCGGATCGACCCGGCAATAGCGGCGATTGGGGATTTTTTCCCACCATGCATCCTGCATCGCGCGCATGAATTCGTCCGAAATCAGCGATGGATTGACCGAGATGTTCCACGTATCCTGGATCATCGTGACATTGGTCGAAGGCGCGGGGCTGCGATGCCGTACCACCGCCGCCAGAAACAGCGCATGGAGCACACCTGCCAGCACGAGCAGCAACAACAATGTCGTCGTGCCAATGCCAAAGGGTGAAGGGGGCAGGGCATTGCCAACCAGCGCAATCGCCACCGGGCCGAGCACCGAAAAGGCAATCAGCCCGGCCATCTTGGGCACCGACAGCGCGTTAAGCCCCAGTTCCGCTTGCGCGCCCGATTTGGGATTGAGCAGGCTAGGGGTGGAAATGACAAACAGGATGATCGCGACCCAGCCCGACACGCGCCCGCCGGTGTCCCCACTGCCCAAAATCGCCGAAACCATCAGCCCACCGAGCAGCGCCAAAGTCAGAATGCCCGCCTGAAACTGGCGTTCGGCAAAAGCGCGCACCGGGCGTGGCGAATAGATCAGATCGGGCACCAGATAATAGAGCAAGCCCGACAGCGGATCGCCCGGCTCGGGATATTCCAAAGCCTGCTGACGCAGCGATTCCTTGATATAGCTTTCGGCAGGGGGGCTGGTGCCAGTCTGGTCGGGCTGCAATTGCGGGGCCAACCCCTGCGGACGCCCGCGCCCAAAAAAGAACCGCAGCTGGCTGAACACCTGAAACAGCAGATAGCCGCCGACCGTGATCAGCGCAAACGCGACGGCCGCGGCGGCAAGCGCTTCCAGACGCGCGCCGGTGTGCAATGCGGTGCGGGCCTGAAACAGCAGGACAAACCCGGTCAGCCCGGCCACCGCGGCACCGCTTGCAACAAACAGGTTGTGCTGACGCAGCGGGTTGGGGAACGTGAAGTTCTGACTGCTGCTGCTGTATTCGTAGCTCACGCCGACCTCATGCCTGACGCCCCGGTCCTGATGGGGCCGGCGCGTTGTGGCAGTGCATCAGACCCATCGCAAGCGCTGGTTGCCCTCGTCAGGCGCGACTGGCCTCATCCAGCGCGGTCAGGTCTTCGGCTGTCAGTGTCAGATTGATCGAACCCATCAACTCTTCGACTTGCGCCACGCTGGTCGCGCTGGCGATCGGTGCGGCAATGCCGGGTTGCGCCGCGATCCACGCCAACGCAATTTGGGCTACGCTGGCACCATGCGCCGCGGCGACGGTGTCGAGTGCCGCCAGCACGCGCGGGCCGTTGCCTTCAAGCAATGCGCCCATGCGCGCGCCGCGTACGCCTTTCAGGTCTTCGGCGCTGCGGTACTTGCCGGTCAGATAGCCGCTCGCCAGCCCGTAAAACGGGGTCATGCCGATGCTATGCGCCACGCAATAGTCCTGCACCGCACCTTCATAGCCGCTGCGCGCGAGCAGATTGTATTCGTTTTGCAGCACCTGATACCTGGCTCCGCCGCCTTCATGCTGTGCCGTGATCGCGCTGTCGAGCCGCGCGGCCGAAAAGTTCGAAGCGCCGATTACGCGCACTTTGCCGTCTGATACCAACGTGCCAAAGGCGGCGGCGACCGCGCCCTGATCTTGTGTGGGATCATCTTTATGCGCCAGGTAAAGATCGATGTAGTCGGTCCCCAATCTTTGCAGCGAGCCCTCGACGGCGGCCGCAATATGCGCCGGTTCCAGCCCTTTGCCCTCACCGATTGGCAGCATTCCGACTTTGGTGGTGATCTGCACATCGTCGCGACGCCCGCGCTGGCGCAACCAGGCGCCGATCACGGTTTCGGATTCGCCACCGCGGTTGCCCGGTGCCCACGCCGAATAGACATCGGCCGTATCGATCATCGTGCCGCCGGCTGCCACAAAGGCATCGAGCACGGCAAAGCTGGTCTGTTCGTCGGCGGTCCAGCCAAACACGTTGCCGCCCAGGATCAGCGGCACCGTGGTCAGTTGCGAATGCCCGATCGGGCGCAGTTGCGGCATGTCACTCTCCCACCGGGAGCAGTTTCTCCCGTCTGGCAGGCTTAGCGGAATTGGTGTCGCTTTCGCAAAGCCAATCAGCGCGGTGCCAGGCCCGCCTGTTCGACCGGGGTATCGACCGGATCATCGCGCTCGACGCGTTCGGAATAGCGATCGACCAATTGATCGGCGTGCGGACGCAACAGCACGGTAAAACGCACCAGTTCCTCCAGCACGTCAACGATCCGATCGTAATATGCCGAAGGCTTCATGCGGCCTGCGGCATCGAATTCATCATAAGCTTTGGCGACTGACGACTGGTTGGGAATGACGAACATCCGCATCCAGCGGCCCAGAATGCGCAAGGTGTTGACCGAATTGAACGATTGCGATCCGGCGCTGACTTGCATGACCGCCAGCGTGCGGCCTTGTGTCGGGCGCATGCCTTTGATCGCCAGCGGCAGATGGTCGATCTGGGTTTTCATGATACCGGTGATCTGGCCATGGCGTTCGGGGCTGCACCACACCTGTCCTTCGGACCAAAGCGACAATTGGCGCAATTCTTCGACTGCAGGATGGTCGTCGTCTGCAACCTGATCGGGAAGCGGCAGATCGTGAGGATCGAAAATGCGGGTTTCGCAGCCGAAATAGCGTAGCAGTCGCGCCGATTCCTCCACCACCAGCCGCGAATAGGACCGTTCGCGCAACGATCCGTAAAGCAGCAGGATGCGCGGTGGCGGATCGAGCGGTCCAAGCCCCGAGGCGGGCCGTCGATGCGCATAGCTGGCGCGCAAGGCCGGCAAATGATCGGGGTCTGCCACGATGCGCAAACGGTTCATGCCGCAGCCTTTTCAACAAACAGGATTCGGGCAACAGCATAGGCGACGAGCGCGCCTGCCACTTGTCCACCGATAAACCCGGGCACGCTGGTCGGTGCGATTCCGGCAAACGTGTCGCTCATTGCGCGGGCGATCGTGATCGCGGGGTTGGCAAAACTGGTCGACGAGGTGAACCAATATCCGGCGGTGATATACAAAGCCACGCTCGCCGGAACCCAGGCCGGGCGGGAATGGACAGTGCCGAGGATCGTCAGGATCAGTCCGAATGTCGCCACGCCTTCACCCAGCCATTGGCCGGGGCCAGCGCGCAAGTGCTGGGAAATTTGCCAGATGGGCAGATCGAACATGGCATGGGCAATCCATACGCCAATAAGGCCGCCCGTCAGCTGCGAAAGGCAAAACCCCAGTGCCGCGCGGGTGCTGATATCGCCGCGCAAACGCATGATCAATGTGACCGCCGGATTGAAATGCGCGCCCGAAATCGGCCCCAGCATCGTGATCAGCACAAATAGCATTGCACCCGTGGCCAGCGTGTTGCCAAGCAGCGCCACTGCCAGATTGCCCTGTGCCAATCGCTGCGCCATGATGCCCGAGCCGATGACCGTGGCAAACAGCAGAAAGCTGCCCACCGCCTCGCTTGCATAGCTGCGGCTTGTTGCGTTCATGATATTCCCACCACTCAGGCGTGCGTGATGCGATTGCCGTCAGCGTCGATCACCGCTTCGCCATCCTCTTTGGCAAAGGGGCCGCTTTGCCCGGCGGGCAAAAGATCAAGCACCAATTCGGACGGGCGGCACAGCTTGACCCCCAACGGCGATACCACGATCGGCCGGTTGATCAGCACCGGATGCGCCATCATCGCATCGATCAGGTGGTCATCGCTCAGATCAGGATCGCCCAGGCCCAGTTCGGCAAAAGGCGTGCCCTTTTCGCGCAGCAACGCGCGCGGTGAAAGGCCCGCACGCACCAGCAGGCTTTCCAGTTGTGCGCGCGATGGCGGTGTCTTGAGATATTCCACCACGTGTGGTTCGATCCCGGCGTTGCGGATCATCGCCAACGTGTTGCGCGAAGTGCCGCAGGCGGGGTTGTGGTAGATGATGATATCGGTGGTCATGTCACGTCCTTTGCATCGGTGTGATCTGGGTCAGCCGTTCCATCCGGGCAGCACACGGAGGCGTCGGTGCACGGCACCCCGCCGCAGCAGTTTGCGGTCAAATAGCCAAGAACTGCATTCATCGTGTCAAACTTGGCGGAATAGATGACCAACCGGCTTTTCCGGCGTTGGGTGATCAGTCCCGCATGGGCGAGTGCCGCCAGATGAAAGCTCATCGACGAGGCCGGCATGCCCAATTGTTCGGCAATGACACCCGCCGCCAGCCCGTCCGTTCCCGCCTGTACCAGCAGGCGGAAGGCGGCCAGGCGATGGTCGTGTGCCAATGCGCCAAGCGCACGAATGACCTCGACGGATTCGATTTCCATAATTCGATAATTATGGAAATATCAAATTGCTGTCAATGTCCAAACCTTGCGCAGTATCGCTTACCAGCCGCAATCCTGCCCCTTGGTCTGTTCCTTGAGCCACGCCGAGAGCGGCGCGAAATAGGCGAGCATCGCTTTGCCGCTCATGGCACGCGTTCCGGTGAAGGCTTCGAGCGCATCGGGCCACGGCTTTGATGCGCCCATCGCAAGCATCGTATTGAGTTTGGTGCCGACCGCTTTGTTTCCGTAAAAACTGCAACGGTGCAGTGGTCCGGTCCAGCCCGCGGTCGAGCAGGCCGCCTGATAGAACTGGAATTGCAGAATGCGGGCGAGGAAATAGCGGGTATAAGGCACGACCGCGGGGACATGGTATTTTGCGCCAGGATCAAAGGCGTCGGCCGGGCGTTCGCCGGGTGGCACAATTCCCTGATATTGCAGGCGCATGCGATTCCACGCGGTTTCATAGTCGGCGGGCTTGATCTGGCCCGAAAACACCTGCCAGCGCCATTTGTCGATCAACAGGCCAAACGGCAGGAATGCGACTTTGTCCATCGCCTGACGCAGCAGCAGTCCGATATCTTTGTCCGGCCCCGGTACTTGTGCGCGGTCGAGCAGGCCGATCCGCACGAGGTATTCGGGCGTGATCGACAACGCCATGGTGTCTCCGATCGCCTCGTGAAAGCCGTCGTTCGCGCCTTCCATGTAAATGCGATAGGGCTGCGCGTTGTAGGCGCGCTGGTAATAGTTGTGGCCCAATTCGTGATGGATTGTCACGAAGTCGTCCGAATTGACTTTGATGCACATCTTGATCCGCAAATCGTCGCGGTTGTCGATATCCCACGCCGAAGCATGGCACACCACGTCACGGTCGCGCGGCTTGGTGATTTGCGATCGGGTCCAGAATGTTGCGGGCAAAGGGGCAAAGCCCAGCGAGGAATAAAAAGCTTCGCCAGCCCGTACCATTTTGACCGGGTCATAGCCTTTGGCGACGAGCAAAGCGCCGGTGTCATACCCAATGTCGCCCGAACCTGCTGGTGCGGCAATGTCATAGATATTGCCCCATTCCTGCGCCCACATATTGCCCAGCAAATCGGCGCGGATCGGGCCTTTCCTGGCTTGCACCGCATCGCCATATTTCTGGTTGAGCTTCAACCGGACATAGCAATGCAATTGCTGGTACAGCGGCTTGACCTGATCCCACAATGTATCGGTCAGCGCAGCAAAGCCGTCGGCGTCCATGTCATAATTTGACCGCCAAAGCGCGCCGGTGTCGGCAAAGCCCAGTTCGCGGGCACCCGCATTCGAAATGTCGACCATTTTCACATAGTCGACCTTCATCGGCGCGCCGACGCTGTCGTGCCAGGTGGTCCACATTTCCTTGAGCTGCGCCGGATTGCGGTTGCTGCCCATCGCGGCTTCGATATCGCTGCCATTGATCGATTGGCCGTTCAGCGTGCCGTGGCCTTTGCCGTAAAGCCCCTGAATATGCGCCTGCAATTGCGCAAATTGTTCCGCGGCGCCGGGAGTGGAAGGCGCTGGCGAGGTGATCGCGGTGCGCAACATGACCAACTGGCGCTGGGTTTCGCCCGACAGGCCTGAAACTTTGGCAAGCTCTGCTGCGCGTGCCGCATTGGCCACTTGCAGCTTGGTCATCGCTGCTCCGGCACTGGCCGAAACCACTTCGCTGTCATCATTAATATACGTTTCGTAGACCCATTCGGCATGGCCGGAGGCAACGGTTTGATCGGCAAAAGCCTTGTCGGTGACTTTGACCCAATCGGCAACGGCAGAAGCCGTGGACTGCGCCATGGCCGGCGTTGTGGCAAGCGCGGTGGCCAAAGCGGCCAGCGAAACGAACAGGCGCATGATCAATACCTCGTAAGCAATACTGTGTTCGAATGCTGCGTTTGGACCTGGCGCGGGTCAAGCGCATTCGGGCGATCGGATTTATTTGGCAAACAACTGACCCAGATCCTCAAACGCCTTCATTTCGATGGCATTGCCCGAAGGATCGCGAAAAAACATCGTGGCTTGTTCGCCCGGCTGGCCCTTGAAACGCACAGTGGGCGCTATCTCGAACCTGGTCCCTGCAGCGATCAGCCGGTCGGCCAGCGCCTGCCAATCGGGCATGGCCAGCACAAGGCCGAAATGCGGCACCGGCACGTTATGGCCATCAACCGGGTTGGCCGCGCTATGGGCAGGCGCAGGCACGCAATGCGCCACAATCTGGTGTCCGAAGAAATCGAAATCGATCCATTCGTCCGAGCTGCGCCCTTCGGGGCAGCCCATGACCCCGCCCCAAAAGGCGCGGGCCTGAGCCAGATCGTGGACAGGAAAGGCAAGGTGAAACGGGCGCAGTGACATCGGCGGTCTCCTCTGTTCACGCTATAGCCAAGCCCGGCCTTTCGTCAAAACGCCCGTGTTATCGCGAGTTCGGCGGACAGGCGGCGGTAATCGTAAATCCCGACGCGCGATGCGTTGCGCTCCACATTGATCCGCACCAGCGGCGCAAAGCCTTGGACCTGCAGCCGGCGAAAGGTCGCGCCGATACTGCCCCGGGTCAGCCATTCCTTGCGCCGATCGGGATAGAGAAACAGCCGCGCATCCGCTTCCAGACGGCTTCCGCTGGCCGCGGCATAGACCGTGGTCGTGCCCAGTTCGTGCCAAGCAAGGAGGCTGATCCCGGCATTGGCGGTGGCATAGCCGCGATCGACCGCGGTGGTGCGTTGGCCAAACAGCGACAGCTTTGCCCCGGTGCGCCCGGAAAATGACCGTTCGAACGACAGCGTTTGGCCATAAACGGTGCCGTTTTGCAGGGCGTTGGTCTTGTACGTCACTTTGCTGACATCGCTTTGCCAATCGATCTGGCCGCGTTGTCCCACAGGGTGCAGCCATTCGCCCGTGGCACTGATCGCCATGGTATAGGGATGCGTGTCATAGAGCCGGTACGATGGGCCGACCGAAACCCGCAACCGTGATCGACCGAGGGCAAGCGCCAGACCAGCATCCGCCGCAAAAGTGGAATCATTGAATTCGCGCATGCGGTACAGCGTGTTCCTGGATGACAGGCGCGCCGTCAGTGCCGCTGCCGGTGA
>CAIPWG010000069.1 GCA_903868655.1 uncultured Sphingomonadales bacterium | reverse complement strand
GGGTCGGCGGATCGATCGGCTGCGATGCAATCGGCACAGTCACGGTCTGGTCGGCGATGGTGTGTGCCACTGTGGCCTTTTCCAGGCCAGCGAGCGCGATAATATCGCCTGCGCGGGCTTCTTCGACCGGCACGCGTTCGAGACCCTGAAACGACATCAGCTTTGACGCGCGACCGACTTCGATCACTTTGCCTTCGCGGTCGAGCGCGTGAATGGGCTGGTTCACGCGGATCGTGCCCGACTGGACACGGCCGGTCAGCACACGGCCCATGAAGTTGTCACGATCGAGCAGCGTCGCGAGGAAGCTGAACGGTGCGTCCATATCGAGATTGGGCGATGAAACGTGGCTGACGATCTTTTCAAACAGCGGGATCAGCGTGCCTTCGCGCGCTTCCTGGTCTTCGCTGGCATAGCCATTGCGGCCAGAGGCGTAGAGCACGGGGAATTCGAGCTGTTGGTCGTTGGCATCAAGGCTGACGAACAAGTCGAACACTTCGTCGAGCACTTCCTGCGGACGACCATCGGCGCGGTCGATCTTGTTGACCACCACGATCGGCTTAAGGCCAAGCGCCAGCGCCTTGCCGGTCACAAACTTCGTCTGTGGCATCGCGCCTTCGGAGCTGTCGACCAACAGGATTACGCCATCCACCATGCTCAGGATGCGCTCGACTTCACCGCCGAAGTCGGCGTGGCCGGGGGTATCGACGATGTTGATCCGGGTCATTTCACCGGTCTTCGGGTCTTCCCATTCGACCGAGGTGCACTTGGCCAGAATGGTGATCCCGCGTTCCTTTTCGAGATCGTTCGAATCCATCGCGCGTTCTTCGATCCGCTGGTTTTCACGGAACGTGCCCGACTGGCGGAACAATTGATCGACGAGCGTGGTCTTGCCATGGTCGACGTGGGCGATGATCGCGATATTGCGCAGGGCGCTGGACATCAAAAAGGCTTTCGCAAAAGGGCGGCGCTTGGAGCCGGGGTCATATGGGGTCTGGCGCAAGCTGTTCCGGTGATGAGCATCGGGGCCGAACTGGCCCTTGCCCATCACCGACGCGAGTGCCCGGTTGGGCGGGCCCGTACCGTTTTTTGTGCGCTGCGACAAGCAGAGGTTTTTTGCGCCGGTTGTAGCGCTGTTGGATTGCGGGCCGCGATCAAATCACTTGCGATGATGCGGTGATCTATATCTTATGCGCAGTACCAGTCCGGGATCGTCAAATTGCTGTCGGGGGATGAACGTGGAAAATATCTTCAAGCCTTATCGTAATCTCTACGCCGCGATTGCCGGGCGTTCGTCGCGCACCCAATTTTGGTCGTTTACGATTTACGCGTTGTTGGGCACGGTTTTGGTCTATGCGCTGTTTTTCGGGATCATTGGCGCCAATATCATTGCTGCAAAGAACGGTCAGGTGAATCCCATCGCGCTGGTTTCGAGCATGGGCTTGCTGTTTCTGGTCATGATCCCGCTGATGCCATGGATATATCTGACCGGTTTGGCGCATATCGCTTTGACCTGCCGCCGGATGCACGATCAGGACCGTTCGGCGTGGTTCCTGTTGTTCGGGCTTATTCCG
>CAIPWG010000068.1 GCA_903868655.1 uncultured Sphingomonadales bacterium | reverse complement strand
GGGATCTGTCCGCCCAGTTTGGAAAAGCGGCTGGGATCACGCAAAAATTCGACGATTTCTTCGAGCTCCTCGCGCGCTTCATCGATGCCCGCGACATCGTCGAAAGTGACACGGCCCGATCGTTCGGTCAGCAGCTTGGCCTTGGATTTGCCAAACCCCATCGCGCCCGATCCACCGCCCTTTTGCATCTGCCGCAAAGCAAAAAACACCATGCCCAGGATCAACAGGAACGGCAGCGAATTGGCGAGCAGGATCAACAGGACATTCTGTTCTTCGACCGCCTTGCCGGCGTAAAGCACATTCTTTTCCTGCAAGAGCTTGGGCAATTCGACATCGCCCTGCACCGGCACAGTCTTGAACTGCTGGTCGGTCTTGAGTGTTCCGGTGATCATGTCGGGTCCGATCTGAACCTCGCGCACGTCGCCCGCCAACACATGGTTGCGGAAATCGGAGTAACGGATGATCGTTCCCGTGGCTTCGGTGCGCGCGCTGAACATCGAAACCACCAGCAGCAGCGCGAGGAATATCCCGCCGTATACCAACAGGTTCTTGATCCAGGGATTTCCCTGTGGCTGCTCGTCGTTCATGGCATGTCGCTTTCCATCGGCCGGTTGGGCCCTGTCATCTCGTCATGCCAATGTAGGATGGCGTTGATGAATGGCAATATAATCAATGGTGCGAAATTCTGCGATTTCTGATCGTTTTTATCGATTATCGCGCCCGATGGGGCGCTGTTGCGCGGAATCGCCAGGGCCGTTGGCGACCGTCACCGCGCACCCCGGCCAGAGTCGCAACTTTACCCGCCGCCAAGCGTTCGTGCCATCCGGCCAGATCACGCCCGCGCGGTACGCTCGTGCCCAGACGGGCAATCACGCGTTCGAGCACGCGCAGAGCCAGCGCTTGCGGCAAATCCGGCTCGCAAATCCACGCGGTGGCGCACGTTTCCGCCACGATCCGGTCTGCCATCCAGTCGAGCGCCGCATCGGCTTGCGCCAAATGCACAGCAGCAGCCGCAAAGCCGGCGGGATCAAGCCAAGCCGCGGCGGCCAGCCCGGCGCGCACCCGCACGCGCTCAAATTGCAAAGCCCGGTTCGATGGATCATCGACCGGCGTGTGGCCTGCCGCAGCGACCACCTGCGCCAATTCCGCCCGGCGCCAGCCGAGCAAAGGCCGCAACAATGGAACCGTGCCACCGGGCACCGTGGCGCGCGCGCGCATCCCCACCAGTCCACGCAAGCCAGCACCTCGGTTCATGCGCATCACCAGCGTCTCAGCCTGGTCATCGGCGTGATGCGCGGTCACCAGCGCGGTGAGCCCATCATTGCGGCACCATGCATCTAGCGCTTCATAACGAGCGTGGCGCGCGCGTTCCTGCACCGCGGTTCCCGCCGCCATGCCCAGCGCCACCGTATGGTGCGCGATGCCAAGTTCTGCACAAATCCCGGCAACGCGTATCGCCTCGTCAGAGCTTTCGGCGCGCAAGCCATGATCGACGGTCGCCACCGAAATTCGATCCGGTCCCAAGACTGCATGTGCCAAAACCAGCAGAGCAAGACTGTCGCAACCGCCCGAAACAGCCAGCCCGACTGGTTGGGCTTGCGGCCAGAGCTCTGCCCAATCGGCAGAAAACCGCGTCTCGAACGGGATCAGTGCCAAACGGTCAATGGCAGGTCACCGTTTTGATGACCGCATCATATTGGCCTTTCAGACGGCCCCCGGCCTCGGTCGGGTAGTCCTGTCGAAATTCACCCAGCGCATCACAGGCCCGTTTGACGACTTTGTCGCGAATCAGCGCGATCGCGAGATAAAGCAAGCTGTCAGGCGCGCGATCGGCGGTCTTGTCGGCGAGATAGTTCTGCAGGAACGCCTGTTCGGCCGAACGCAAACGGTTATCGTCCAGATAGGCCCGGCCCAGCAGGTTGCGGGCATAACTGATCCGCCTGTGTTTGGGGTATTGCTGAACGAAATCATTGAGCACAGCTTCGGATTCGGGCAGAAATTTTGCCTCCCACAGGCGATAGCCGTACGTGTAGGCGTCTTCGCCTTTGTCATCGCTTGATGGCCGCTCGATCGCGGCCACGGCTGCGGCACGATCGGACGGCCCGGGCGATGAAGGCGCAGGCTGCGCATCAGACAGCTTTGGCGCGCCTTTGGCCCCGGCCTTGGCGGGTTTACCCGGCGCAGGCACCACTTCGGCGACTGTCGCGGCGGGCGAAACGGCAGAAGCCGCAGCAGAAGCAGCGGCGGCCTGTGTTGCTTCGATGGTGTCCACGCGCGCTTCAAGTTTGCCCAGCCGGTTCTGAGCTTCTTCCCCTGATGCGGTCAGCGCTTTCAACTGGGCCTCGACCGCGTCCATGCGTGACAGCACATCGCTCAGCGCGGCCGCATTTCCTGATGGCACCGGGCCCGGCGCAGCAATGGCGTCGGGGGTAATTTGTGGTGCGAACGTCTTGCCTGCCCCGTCGGGAAACACTTTGCGTTGCAAAGCGCGCAATTCGCCCTCGATCCGGCGTAGCCGCGCCTCGGTGGTTTCGGGCACCGCAGTTTCGGCACGCGCTGTGGCGGGAACCAGCACCGGTACCACAAAGCCAGCCATCAGCACGGGTGACAGGCACCGGGCCAACCAACGCGAACGGCGGCGTGACGTGGGATCACATTGCGGCGGAGCACTGGGCGGCAAAGTGGGCATGGGTACTCCCGAACATCGAAAACGCGACCGCTATGTGCCGCAGCAGCGCTGCGAAGTCGAGGGCGCGATGGCCAAGCTTACTGCGTGCCGCCGGTTGTTGGCGCAGGCGCCGGGGGCGCTTCTGCGGCAGGCGCTGCATCTGGGGTAACGCTGTCGCCCGTGCTGGCGCGGCGCGCCTTGTGACGCACAACGTGCGCGGTCGCGGGCGCGCTCGAAACAGACGAAGGGGCTGGCAGACCGTTGATGGCAGGCGCTGCAGGCTGCGCACGCGCCAGCAGACCTTGCGCGCTGACCGGAATATCTTTCACGATACCGCGATGATCGGACAAAGCCGGCACGGCCTGGCCCCCAATCGTAATGGTCAGCGCGTCGGGACGGCCCGTCCACAGCTTGGGTTCAAAGGCATCGGCCGGCACTGTGTAGCTTTCGCCCAGCGCCAGCTGCTTTTGCATCAATTGCTGACCGTGACCGTCGTAGAATTTCACCCAGATGGCATCTTCACGTGCGGTGAACACGACAGGTCCACTGTTTGTCGGGGCTGGTGCCGCGGCTGTCGCCGCTGCTACCGGGGCATGCGTTGGCGCGGACGCGGGATCGGGCAAAGCCAGCGACGGCAATTCGGCACCGGGTGCATAATAACTGCGCCAAAACACGCCGCCTGCCACCAACACAATCACAAACAAAGCCAAAGCCAGCAAAGTCAGCAGTCGCGACGGGGTTTTCGCCGGGTCCTCTACGTCAAACTGATGCACTTGCCGGGGGGCGGCATTGGGTGTGCCCGCATCGAGTTCAGTGCGTGCAAGCGCTGTCATTTCCGCTTCATCAAGGCCAACCGCGCGGGCGTAGCTGCGAATGAAGCCAAGCACATAGGGCCGCCCAGGCAACGAAGCGAGATCACCCCGATCGAGCGCGTTGACATGGCGCAAAGTAATCCGGGTCCGCGCGGCAACATCTGTCGTGGTCAGACCCAACGCTTCGCGTGCGGCGCGCAGTCGGGCGCTGGCTGTCATCGGCGTGGCGCTGGCCACTGGCGCGTTGACGGCTTCGTGCGTCGCCACATCAGGCTGTCCGTCGAGATCGCCATCTGGGGATCCGGCGTCGCGCGCTTGGTCCATTATGCTTTTGCAACCCTTGGTATTGTGGAATTCCGGAGCGGACGCTTGGTTCCAATCCCGCAAATGTCAACGGGATTCGCGTTACACCCCTGCCAGAATACGACACCCTGTTCGCATGGTTACAAAATGCTTACAAAAACAGCTGCGAACGGGGCCAAAACGCCCCCTTGCAGGCGGCTTCAATCGCAGTCGATCGCGCGATCGGCCGCCCATTCGGTCAGGACTGCACGCATGTTCGATGGCGGGTGCATCAACCAGCCTGACATCGCCTGACGAATCTCGCCAAGATCGACCTGGCTGACCAATTCCTTGATCGGCCCAACCGCCGCAGGCGTGATCGACAGACGGGTTATGCCAAGCCCCAGCAGAGCCAGCGCCTCAAGCCGACGCCCGCCCATTTCACCGCAGACCGTAATGTCGGTTCCAAACGGCGCAACGGTCGTGACCACGCGGTTGAGGAACCGCAGGATCGCGGGTGAAACCCAATCATAGCGTTCGGCCAGCTTGGGATGGCCACGATCAGCGGCAAACAGGAACTGGGTCAGATCATTGGTGCCGATCGACAGGAACGACAGGCGCGGGGCGAGCACGTCGAGCCATTCGGCAATCGCGGGCACTTCGACCATGGCGCCATAGCGTACTGCGTCAGGCAACGATTTCTTTTGGCGCTTCAGAAAGGCCAGCTGGCTTTCAAACACGGCTTTGGCCGCATCGAATTCCCAGGGTTCGGTCACCATCGGAAACATCACGTTCAAAGTGCGCCCGGCAGCCGCCTCGATCAGTGCACGCGCCTGCACTTTCAAAAGCCCGTCGCGTTCCAGCGCGACGCGCAATGCCCGCCAGCCCATCGCCGGATTTTCCTCCAGCGCGGCATTGTCCTGACGCAAATATGGCAGCACTTTGTCGCCGCCAATGTCGACAGTGCGAAACACCACCGGGCGATCGCCGGCAACATCCAGCACAT
>CAIPWG010000067.1 GCA_903868655.1 uncultured Sphingomonadales bacterium | reverse complement strand
GCCACACCGTCAGAAATACGTCCTGCAAGGTTTCTTCGGCTTCCTGGCGCGTGTCGAGCATGCGCAGGCATATTCCGAACAGCCGCGGGCTGACCTTGCGATACAACTCCGCAAAGGCATCGCGATCACCAAGGCTGACATTGACCAGCACCTGGCTCAAACTATTGTCAGCCGGCTTGGACGATACGCTCATCGGTGTGACCCGTGCTTGCGCAAAATTCTCATCCCCATGCCTCCGTTGCAACCCGCCGCTCGATACGATGTTCGCGACACAGATGCAACGAAGGTGAACGCATTGGGGTGTTGCCCCCCGGGCCATGGCCCGGGGGGCAAAAGGTCACTTGGTCACGACATCCTTGTGCATCGGCGCCAGTGCGGCCAGCAGCCGGTTCTGAGCCGAAAACGGAATGTGACGCTTGTTCATCGCGACCTGCAGTTCTTCGACCAGCGCGTAAAATGCGCCTTCGGTCACGGCCAGACCGCGGTGCGATTCCGCCATGCTGCGGCCTTCGTAAGTGCACGGGCCGTTCAACACGACACAGAACTGTTCGACCAGCAGGTGCTTGATCCGGGTCTGGTCCGAATTGGCAAAAAACGGGCGGGTGCGCGGATTGGCCAGCCAGCGGTTCATGGCATCGTCCATCAGAGTGGTGAGGCCATCCTTGCCACCGAATTCGGTGAACGTGTGATCGGCACCGCCAACATGCGGCAGGGTCGGGTAATGTTCCATGGGGGCGGCGTCCGCAGCCGGAGCAGCCATCAGCGCAAATGCGAGGAAAAGGGTCATATCACGTATCCTGTGTTTTGATTGGGGTGTAATCAGAAACCGATTTGCAGCGACAGATAACCGGCGCGCTGGTCGCGCAGTGCGATCTGGCCCAGGTCCGCATAAGCGGCAGTGATCGACAAATGGCGATCGACAGCATAGGCGACAAAGCCGTCGTACGCGGTCTGTTCGCGGAATGTGGTGCCGCCCAGCGCGCCCTGGATCTGGTTGGGCTTTGTGCGCACTTCGCCGCCGATGGCCAACTTGCGCGTCAGCAGATAGGCGACCGAACCTTCGAATTCAGGCTTGTATGACATGTTGGTGTGACCAAGGCCGCCAAAGCCCAGAATGCCGTATTGGTTGGCACGGGTCAGACGCACTGTGCCGTTGAGCAGCAGGTTCTGGCCCAGAAACAGCTTCGACGCGGCAAGGTAAAAGTCTGTGTCGGCGCGCTTCAGGCCCAATGCGCCGCCAACCACGGTGGTATCGTCGTTGATCTTGTGTTCGGCGCCCACCGAAATCTGCGGTAGCAGCGTGTTCTGGTCGAGCACGGCATTGCCGATCAGGCGGACTTTGGCGCCGATGATTGTCTGGCTGATCGTGTAATCACTGCCCAGGCCGATCGCGCCAGCGAGGGAGCGCAAGTGAAAGTTCTGGCGCGCCAGCGATATTTCCACGCGGTCGCCCAAGTTGGCCGACGCACCGTAGGCATAAAGCCGGAAATCGCGGGTGGTCACGCCGGTTGCGAAGGCCTGCAAGCCGACTTCGTTCTTTGCACCATAGCCGCCGATCAATGCCCACGGCACCAGACCGCCACCGGCAGCGCCCTCGATGGTTGAAACGCCACCGGTCAGCAACAGACGGGCGCCACCATCGACCAGCAGATTGGTATCGCGTGCCGGAACCGCATCGCCCGAAGCAGCAGGTGCGGCGGCGTCGGCAGCGGCCGGAGCGTCAGCCAGTGCCGGTACGGCCCAGGCCATGCCCAGCGCGGTCAGCGCGGTGCACACCCGTCGCATGGCAGTCGATGAACGCGACAGATTGGTTTTTTGCATCGGTTAGATCCCCACTTGGCACCGCACGATCTGGCCCGACCGGTTCGGACAGACATCACAGCGGCGGTTTGCGAAAGGGGATACGCACGGTCGTGCAAACCGGATGCAGCGCCGCACAACACACTTGCCATGCCCAAAGGGGTAGTGGCAGGTCTGGTTTGGAACCGGGGAATTTTCACCGGACAACGCATCCGGAGCCAGCTTTGTCGCAGAAAAACGCCAATTCCGTTGCTCCGACGACGCCGGTCGCGGCTGGTTCGCTGGCCATTGCAGCACTGTCCACGGTTGTCGAATGGTATGATTTCACTCTCTATCTTTATTTTATTACGGTGCTGGCGCGGGTGTTTTACGGTGCCGGGCAGGGCTCGATCCTGCTGGCATTTGGTGGTTTTGCCGTGGCCTACGTGATGCGCCCCTTGGGTGCGGTGGTC
>CAIPWG010000066.1 GCA_903868655.1 uncultured Sphingomonadales bacterium | reverse complement strand
GCTGGATCTACCGTGTGATCCCGTTTCTGATCGCCGTCGCTACGGCTAGGCATCGCCATTGTGCCGGTACGTCTGACCGACTGGTCGACACCCAACGGGCATTCGGTAATTGCGGGGGCAACCCGTTGCGATGGCAATTACCTGTTGATGATGGCCGATCACCTGTTCGATGTCGAAATCCTGTCACGGCTGATGACCGAAGCGCCCGATGATTGCGGCCTGACTCTCGCGATCGATCGGCGCACCGACAGCCCACTGATCGACCCTGCCGATGCGACCTGGGTAAAAACAGACGAGAACGGCCTGATCCGTGCGATCGGCAAGACGATCAGCCCTTATGATGCGGTCGATTGCGGCGCGTTTCTGGCCACACCGGAACTGGCGCCCGCAATCCGTGCAGCGATTGCCTCTGGCAAAGCGGGTTCCTTGTCTGAGGGTGTGCAGGTGCTGGCCGAATACAATCGTGCCGCAACGCTTGATATCGACGATGCCTGGTGGATCGATATCGACGATCCGCATTATCACGCCTTGGCCGAGGAAACCGCCATGTGGCACTTTGCCCAGGCCCTGGCAGTTACCGGTGTCGTGGTGACCGGAGATCAGGCGTAGCGCGTTTCAGCGACCGGGCTCAACGCGCGCCCATCGGCAAACCACGCCGATAGATTGTCGATCATCAACTGACCCATGGCAGCCCGCGTAATATCTGAGGCAGAGCCGAGATGCGGCAGCAGAACAGCATTTTCGCAAGCCAGCAGAGCTTCGGGAATATGCGGTTCGTGCTCAAACACGTCGAGGCCTGCTGCCAGAATCGCGCCTGACTGTAACGCCGCTATCAACGCAGTTTCATCAACCACGGTTCCACGTGAAACGTTGATCAACACACCATTGGGTCCCAGCGCAGCAAGCACGCCCGCATCAATCAGGTGGCGCGTGGCAGGCCCGCCCGGCACAATCACGATCAAGACATCACACGCTTGCGCCAGTGTCTCCACCGATGCGTAGCGCGGCCAAAGCGCATCGGGTTGTGGGCTGCGCCCATGCCACGCAATGTCAACTGCGAAGCCTTCAAGCCGGCGCGCAATCGCCTTGCCAATGCCACCCAGCCCGACAATCCCGACACGGCGGCCGCGCAACGACGGTGACAACGGAAACCCGCCCTGCACCCAGCGTCCTTCGCGTACAAACCGTTCGGCGGCCGGGATCCGGCGCAGAGTTGCAAGCAGCAGACCGAGCGTCAGATCGGCAACTTCCTCATCAAGCACGCCCGCGGTGTTGGTGACCATCAAACGCCGCGCGACGGCCGCCGAGATATCGATATTGTCGTAACCGACGCCAAAATTGGCGATGATTTCCAGCGCTGGCAGCCGATCGAGCAGCGCAGTCCCCACCGGCCCTGCCAGTGTACTCGCCGCCATCCCGCGAACGCGGGCGAGCACATCGTCCGACACACCTTCCCATAACCGATGAACCGTGAACGCCGCGTCCAGCGCCGCCATCGTCACCGGTGGCAGCGGAGCCGCAACCACGACGTCAGGTATCATCATCGCAGTATTATTCCGGATATTTCAGATGGATCGTCGTGCCCATATTGCTGCGCGGGATCGAAATGCGCACCGAACGGAAGGTTGGCAGGCTGGCAAGCGTGGGTGGATTGTTGGTAAAGCCAAACCCTTCAGTCGGGATCCCCAGCACACCAGATCGGTTGATTGTGCCCGAATTGTCTTCGTCGTGATAAACCGCGAGCGCGAACACGCCCGTCTTCGGCAGAAACACGCAGAACCGGGTCGCACCGGCAACACTTGGCGTGCGCACCACATACATCGAACCGTTTTTCACCAGAAACCGGCTCGGATCATCGGGATAGACCGTGGTCGCCACCTGGCCGTTGCCATTGCGCACACCATCGACCGTAACATGCACCCAGACATTGCTCGCCGGGCCAAGGCAGGGTGGCGCCGCCAGAGCGGGCGTCGACGCAGCCAGCGTGATCGCGCCCGCAGCCAAACCGGTCACACCGCGCAACGAGAGGCGGCTGAGCGCGGGGATAAGACGTGAAGTCCAGGCAATCGTGCACATCGCAATTCGTGTCCGCAAATTGATGGGGCTCGTGGGCCATGCGCCAATCGGTAGTCCCGCGCAAGATGGCCGCACCCGCCCAAATTGTCGCACGACCGGCACACATGCACCAATGTGTGGACACCCGAGCGGCGCAATCAATCACCCAAATCGTCGAAATTCCTGTACTTCACGACCGAGCGTGTGGAAAACGCGCGAAAGACAGCTTGTCGTGATCGGACCCCATGGGTATCGGCACTATCGGAGCATTTCGGACAGGCTTGCTACGCTTTTGCCTTTCCGACACGCACCGCTTTTGTCACCGTCGCGCATGAATGGGACCGGGTTTCCGCAATGACTGTTCCATGGGACACCACATCGCCCGGACCGGGGCCGCTGATTTCGCCATCGATCCTGTCTGCTGATTTTGCGCGGCTGGGTGAAGAAGTCCGCGCCATTGATGCGGCCGGTGCTGACTGGATCCACGTCGATGTGATGGATGGCCATTTCGTGCCGAACATCACGATCGGTCCCGCAGTGGTCAAGGCCTTGCGACCGCACACGACCAAGCCCTTCGATGTGCACCTGATGATATCGCCGGTGGATGCCTATCTGGAGGCATTTGCGGCTGCAGGCGCGGACATCCTGACCGTCCATCCCGAAGCCGGCCCCCATATTCACCGCACGGTGCAGGCAATAAAAGGCCTGGGCAAGAAGGCCGGAATTGCGCTGAACCCCGGAACACCTGCAAAGATGCTCGATTACCTGATCGATGATATCGATCTGGTGTTGGTGATGAGTGTCAACCCCGGCTTTGGCGGGCAGAGCTTCATTTCCAGCCAATTGCGCAAGATTGAGGCGATCAGGCGGATGATTGACAAATCTGGCCGGCATATCCTGATCGAGGTTGATGGCGGAGTCGACCAGGCGACGGCTTCGGCTTGTGTGGCGGCAGGGGCCGATGCACTGGTTGCCGGAACAGCGACATTTCGCGGGGGCCCGGATCACTACGCCGCCAATATCGCCGCGTTGAAGGGTCTTGGCTGACCGTTATGGATCGTCCCGGGATGATCATCGCCAAGCACCCCGCTACCGGCCCCGATCAGGTCGATCCGGCATCGCGCATGGCCATTCCGCTGGTACCCAAATCCGAACACCACGTGGAACAGGCCGAACTGACGTTTAACACCGACGCGATCGATGCCGGCATCATGGAACCCGGCGTGATCGATCCCAGTCGCGCGCTCGCATTGGCCGATTTTTCGCCTCCCGATGTCAGTACCGGCGAACGGCTGATCCGCTTTGCCTATCGCTTTGGTCTCGTCTCACGCACGTTAAATCCCTTTGCCAAGCGCGCCGCGCCGCGTCTGACCGCGACAGTGGCCAATCCGCTGCCCGGCGATCCCGCAGCGGGCACAGCGTTGCGCGCAGGACATTTCCTGCTCCATGGCCTGAAGGCACCGATCGCAGACATCGAATTTGCCGGGCCGCGACTGGCTCCGCCGCTCGAACGCCTGGTGCAAGGATTCGGCTGGCTGTCCGATCTCGAAGCCTGTGCCGCGCGACCGCAATGCACTGCGGTGGCTGAACGCATTTTCGGGCGCTGGCTGACGGCCAACCCGCGCCCCGATTCGACCCCGGCATGGGATGTGGGCAACGTTGCGCACCGCCTGCTCAATTGGCTGGTTCATGCGCCGCTGATCTTGTCAGGTCAGGATCGCACGTTCCGCAGCCGCGCGCTGCATGCGTTGGAAACCACCGCCGCGTGGCTTGATCGCAATGTTGGCCGCGCTGAAGACAAGTTGTCTGAAGTCGCGGGTTGGACCGCGATTACCGCGGCTGGCCTGCTGCTGGCCGATGGCCGCGCGCGCCGGTTGTATGGTGAAGCGGGCCTGATCCATGCGCTGGGCGATCTGGTCGGTGACGATGGCGGCGTGCTGTCACGCAGTCCCCGCTGCCAGATTGAAGCGATCGAATTGCTGGTGCGGCTACGCGCCTGTTATGCGGCAGTACGCACCGACCTGCCACCACAAATCGATACGATTCTGGCCTTGCTTGTGCCGCCTTTGCTGGCAGTGTTGCACACCGACGGTGCGCTGGCAGGATGGCAAGGCGCGCAGGCGGTTCCCGCAAACCGCATCGACGCCCTGATCCGCGCCACCGGAGTACGTACCCGCCCGCTGCGCGATGCGCGGCAGTGGGGATACCAGCGCGTCGCGGCACGGCGCTCAATTCTGTTGTTCGATGCTGCACCCCCGCCTGTGGCACGCCATGCGCGCGACGGCTGCGCATCAACGCTGGCGTTCGAATTCAGCCATGGCGCGGAACGGATCATCGTCAATTGCGGTGGTGGGGCCTGTGCCGGTGGCCTGATCCCCGTGCGTCTGGCGCAAGGCCTGCGCGCTACGGCCGCGCATTCAACGCTGACTATCGACGATTTCAATTCGACCGCCGTGCTCATCAACGGCAAGCTGGGTTCGGGCGTATCCGAAGTTGACGTCGACCGGCGCACGCTGGCAGGCGACGGCCCCGGCATGGGTGCGACCCGCCTGGAAGCAAGCCACAACGGTTATGTGTCGCGTTATGGCCTGACCCACCGCCGTATCCTGATCCTGCGCGACGATGGCACCGAAATGCGCGGCGAGGATTGTCTGGTGCCAACCGGGCGCAAAGGCAAACGCGGCACGATCGGCGTCGCCTTGCGGTTTCATCTGGGGCCACACATCGAGTTGGCGCAGGGGCGCGACGGGCTGGGGATCACGCTGGCGCTGCCAGACGGCAGCCTGTGGCAGTTCCGTTCCGGACGTGATCCGATCGTGATCGAGGAAAGTTTATGGGCCGATGGCCAGGGCCGCCCAGTCGGGACGCGCCAGCTGGTGATCGCCGCCAAAGTTCCCCGCAGCGGAGAATCATTCTCCTGGCTGCTTAAAAAAATGCGGTAACACCGGTAATCCAAGGACACGTGAGTGAGTGAAGTGAAAATCGGGCGGGCACTGCTGTCAGTCTCCGACAAAAGCGGCTTGGTCGAATTGGGCCAGGCACTGTGCGCACACGGCATCGAACTGGTTTCGACAGGCGGAACCGCGAAAACCTTGCGCGATGCCGGGTTGAACGTTCGCGACATTGCCGAACTGACCGGTTTTCCTGAAATGATGGATGGCCGGGTAAAGACCCTGCACCCGATGGTCCATGGCGGCTTGTTGGCAGTACGCGACAATGCCGACCATGTTGCAGCCATGCAGGCCCATGCGATTGGCGCGATCGACCTTGTGGTGGTGAACCTCTATCCGTTTGAAGCAACCGTTGCGCGCGGGGCCGATCGCGACGAAACCATTGAAAACATCGATATCGGTGGCCCATCCATGGTGCGATCTGCGGCCAAGAACCACGCTTTCGTGACCATTGTCACCGATCCAGCCGACTATACAGCGCTGATCGGCGAGCTGGCAGAGACTGGCGGAGCGACCTCTCTGGCGTTCCGTCGACGGCTTGCAGCAAAGGCTTACGCCGCAACCGCAGCCTATGACGCCGCGATCGCCAGCTGGTTCGCCCGGGTCGACCAGGGCCAGCACTTTCCCGAAACACTCGCGCAATCGCACACGTTGGTTACGCCGTTGCGCTATGGCGAAAACCCGCATCAGGCCGCCGCGCTCTATATCCCGCGCAGCAGCGACGTAATCGGCCTGCCACAAGCGGAACAAGTGCAGGGCAAGGAGCTGTCGTATAACAATTACAACGACGCCAATGCCGCGATCGAACTCGTGGCCGAATTTACCGATGCCGCGCCGACCGTTGTGATTGTCAAACATGCGAACCCCTGCGGGGTCGCCACCGCGCCTACGCTGCTCGAAGCATGGCAGGCCGCTTTGGCATGCGACTCGGTCTCTGCTTTTGGCGGAATCGTGGCCACCAATGTGCCTTTGGATGGCCCCACTGCCGAAGCAATCGGCGCGATCTTTACCGAAGTGGTCGTGGCACCCGGCGCAGACGACGCGGCACGCGCTGTGTTTGCGCGCAAAAAGAACTTGCGCCTGCTGATCATGCCCGGCCTGCCCCGGCCATCGCGTACAGGCCTTGTTTCCGTACCAATTGCCGGCGGTTTGCTGGTGCAGGACCGTGACAACGGCCAGCTCGATCCAGCCGACCTGAAAGTCGTGACAAAGCGCGCGCCCACGCGCAGCGAATTGGCCGATGCACTGTTTGCGTGGACAGTCGCCAAACATGTCAAATCCAATGCGATCGTCTATGCTCGCGATGGTGTGACTGCAGGGATCGGCGCGGGCCAGATGAACCGGCGCGATTCCTCGCGCATTGCTGCTGCAAAGGCGCAAGAAGCGGCAGAAACGCACGGTTGGGACACCTCCCGCACGGTTGGTTCCGCGGTTGCGTCAGATGCGTTTTTTCCTTTTGCCGATGGTCTGCTCGCCGCGGTCGAGGCAGGCGCGACTTGCGTCATTCAACCCGGTGGATCGATCCGCGACGAAGACGTGATCAAAGCCGCTGACGACGCGGGACTGGCGATGGTATTCACCGGAATGCGGCATTTCCGTCATTGAGAAAGCAACACCTGGCGTGACCGAACAGCGCGCAGACCACTTTTTTGATGCGGTTGGCGATACGTTCGTGCCAACCGCATCAGCACGTGGCTATTGGGTGCCGGGAACGCTGAGCGGTTCGGCAGCAGCGTCGTTGCTGGGGTTTGTCATTGAACGCGATTTTTGCACAGAGGGTTGGGTGCCGGTGCGCTTTTCCATCGACATGCTGCGGATGCCGCCTTCGACCCCGCTGACTGTCAGTACCGAAGTCCTGCATGATAGCGGGCGTCTGCGCCTGGTCGAAGCCCGCCTGATGGCCGATGGACGCGTGCAAACGCGCGCCCTTTGCCAGATTGTGCGAAGCGGCACCCAGCCCGCCAATCCGGTGTGGCAAAGCCCGCCCTGGCCAGCCCCACATCCCGATACTCTGCCGCCGCAAGCGCATTGGCGCTGGGACATGCGGCCCATTCCCGCTGATGCCACCCGGTTTGCCCGCCAGTCACCGCCGATCGACACGGTTAGTTCTGGAAATCCACCGGTATTGGGCAAACTGTCCCTCGCCAGCGCTCGACAGGCCTGGTTGCGGGTCGACATGGAAATCGTTGCCGGGCACAAACTCAGCCCGTTTCTTATGCTCGTAACCACCGCCGATTTTGCCAGTCCGCTGAGCCATAGCAGCGAATACGGGATTGATTTCGTCAACACCGATTTCACCGTGCATTGCCATCGCCTGCCCCATGGGGATTGGCTGGGCTACGAATTGACCGGTCACAATTCGGTTGACGGCATTGCAGTCGGACAGGCGGCAATCCACGATCTCGAAGGTCCGCTTGGTGTTATCGTCGTTTCGGCTATCGCCAACGGCAAACGCTGATCCGACAGAAGGCCGCTGCATTGTGGTAATGCAACGGCCTCATCGTGCGGTGATAATGGCTTGGCCGGAATACCGCCTTAGCGGTAAAACACGTGGTGATCGATCCTGGCGATCCGGGTCTTGCCGGCAGACGCTCGAATGCGCGCGGCATGGAAAAACAATGCGCCTTCGGCCGGGCTTTTCCAGACACCATGGTGCGCGATCAAGGCAATCTTGACTGCATTTTGCCACAACGGGCTGGACCGGTTGATCGTGGGCATTGCGCCGCGATGCACGAACGAAAACTGCGATGGCTGGTATACCACACCACAGTACGAACTGGGGAAATGGCCAGAAGCAGTGCGCGCCACAACGACGCGCCCAACCGCGAGCTGTCCATCCAGACTTTCGCTCTTGGCTTCAAAATAGACAGCGCCAGCCAGACATTCGATATCGGGCGACAGCGTTGAAGGAAGCGGGATCATGCCAACCAGTTCGGGCAACGATCCGGCTGCAATATGGGTGAGATCTGCCTCGGTCGCCACAGCGGGATTGATCACCGCCTCATGGATCGGCTCAACAGTCAGATCTGTGGGATTTGCGCCCGGAATGATCGGGGCTTGCAATTCGCTGACCCGTTGCTGCGGGTCTTGCGAGCGGGCTTTTGCACCGGACGTGCCGAGCACCGCGAAAGTCGAAATCAGAACCAGGCAAAATGCACTGGCCAAGCGAACAGGTATACTCACTCTCTATCCAAAACCGGCGGTGGACATTGGGACAAGGATTGGTCGAAGATTCAGCAACAAGAGCGATCAACGCCAGGTTGCGGTTTCTTGCCAAGGGCCAGGCCGTCTGCCCCCCGTCTGCGTGCAAGTGTGAAAGGCATTTTTGCCGCTCATCACCGCCTGCGCAACAGTGGAGCAGCGTCCATTGCGGCAAGATCGAGGCTAGTCAATAAGTATTGAGCCGAATCAGCTGAGGTTCAGGATGGACCGTTCGACATCCGCGATGGTCAGTTCAACTATCCACACGTCCCGGTCCTGCTGCTTGCGCCGTTCGAGATAGTCATCGAATACACTGCGGTCGGCGGGTTCCTGCACGCGCACCGCTACCCAGCGGCGTGGCCCGGCTGGATCGGGCAAGCGTTCATAGAGCGTACCGAGCCCGGCGCGATCGATTGCCACCACCAGAATGGTCCCGCTGTCGGGCTCGCCTTTGTGCAACAGGACAGCGAAGCCACTCGCGGCCTGGGTCTTGCGAAGCAGGCTGGAGACTTCCAATGCGGCGGGCAGGCGCGGTGCGTCCATGACCAGCGTCAGGCAACGTCGCGGTCTATGACGTTGACGAGTTGGGCAAAGATCGAGTCGGCATCGGCTGCCGCCATCAGACGGGCATGCATGCGATCGTCGCGCATCATCCGTGAAATGCCGGCCAACGCCTGCAAATGCGCAGCCCCAGCCTGAACCGGCGACAGTAGCCCGAAACCGCAATCAACCGGCATCCCGTCCGCAGCGTCGAATTCGACCGGCTGTTCCAGGCGCAAAAATGCCGCCACCGGGCGGACGAGACCGCCGATCCGCGCGTGGGGTATCGCGACACCTCGCCCAAAGCCCGTGCTGCCCAGTGCTTCGCGATCAAGAATTCCCGCGAGCACATTGGCAGAATCAAGCGCGTAGACCGACGCAAACCGCTCAGCCAATGTGGCCAGGATCTGTGCCTTGGAGGCTGCGCGGATCACCCGCACAGCTTGTTGATCAATCGAAAAAAGCGCGCTCATCGCCGAATGGATACCATGTATGTGGTAAGAGGCCCCGTCACGTCGGCGGGCCATGGGCCTGATTTGGAAATCACGCAAGCGTCGATTGACGTAACCGGGCGAGGTGCCCCCACCCGACGCGTATCGGAAACGCTAACCGGATGAAGGCGACCTTGGCAGATCAGGCGGTGGGTTCGACCCAGCCAATCGATCCATCACCACGGCGATAAACCATGTTGTGCACGCCCGTGCCCGCATTCTTGAACAGCAGGGCATTGGTATTGCGCAAGTCGAGCATCATGACTGCGTCGGACACGGTTGCGGTGGGGACATCCACGCGGGTCTCGGCAATTACCAGCGGTGCATCGGCAGGTTCTTCATCGAGTGCGGGTTCGGCAAACAGAGTATAGGTTGCGTCTTCAGCGCCGCCGGCAAAGCCGGTAAAATTGGCGTCGTCCTGACGCTTGGCATGAAGCGAATTTTCGTGCCGGTCCTTGATCCGACGTTTGTACCGACTGAGCTGTCGATCGATCTTTTCCGCCGATTGGTCGAGCGCATGGTGCGCGTCCTGCGCGATCGAGCTGCCTTTCAGGATCAGGCCTTGCGCAACATGGGTCACGATATCGCATCGAAAACCACCATGCGGAGCTTTGCCCAAGGTGACTTGCGAGGACAGTGCGCGCGAGAAATACTTGTCGACGATAACCGCCAGCCGTTGCTGGGCATGCGCTTCAAAAGCAGCGCCGGTGTCGACCTGGTGTCCCGAAACACGAATATCCATGGCATTACTCCTTATACAGGCACGTGCCTCCGCAAGCGCGCGTCACCCGCGCGTCCACAAAGGGTCTCCAAAACCCGCCATGAAGGTTTCATGACGAGCCAGTTCAGCATCGCTTGGCCGATGCAGCCGAGCGGCGCGGAAAGGGCGGGGGGCAATGGTCAGACCCGAATGCGCGGGCATGGCCCCTGCATCGGCGCCAGCGACCGCATCGGCCGCCAGTTCCAGACCGATCTGCCGGCCTCCCATCAATTCGATGTAAAGTTGCGCCAGCAATTCAGCATCAAGCAAAGCGCCGTGTTTGGTGCGATGGCTGCGATCAATGCCATAGCGCGAACACAGCGCGTCAAGACTGAGCTTTGCACCGGGATGTTTGCGCCGCGCGATCGCGATTGTGTCGATCATGCGATCAAGCGAGACCGGCGTCATCGATGCGGCGGCAAGTTCAGCATTGAGAAACCCGAAATCGAACGCGGCGTTATGCGCAATCAGCGGTGCTTCGCCCAGAAACGCGATCAGATCTTGCGCCTGTTCGACGAATTTTGGCTTGCCTGTCAAAAACGCAACCGAAAGCCCGTGAACCGCCTCGGCCTCGGCGGGCATGTCGCGTTCAGGATCGAAATAAGCATGAAATACCGCGCCGGTCGGCATCCGGTTGAAAAGCTCGACACAGCCGATTTCCACCATGCGATGGCCACCCTTGGGATCAAACCCCGTCGTCTCGGTGTCGAATACGATTTCGCGCATTCGTTGGACGATGAACCTGTGCGCGCGCGCTGACAAGCCATCGTTATAAATTTCTACAGCGGATAAAAATGTGGTTTTTCAAACGAAATCAGAAATTTAGGTATTTTCCACGGGAACCCTTATGCAGTTTTTCAGGCTGCGACCGTGCGAAGTTTGCTCACCAGCGCGGCAATCGCACGCTCGGTCTCTTCCAGCGCGCAGCCGGTATCAATCACGTAATCGGCGCGCGCGCGTTTTTCCGCATCGGGAACTCATGGAAGAGGGCCAGCCCTGCGACCCCGCCAGCTACGAAAACATTGGCGAGGCCATGGATTGCATTTACGAGGGCGACCGCAAGGCTTTGGTCGCTGCTGTGCGTTCTGAGGACGCCTGCGAAGTCGGCAAG